>JAGCIZ010000039.1 GCA_017648235.1 Paludibacteraceae bacterium | reverse complement strand
CTTTATCAGGTTTTTTTTCAACGAACAACTGAGCAGGTCAATCAAAGAAAAAGTGTAATGCCTTTTTTTAAGAAGTTTTTATTAAAAGCAGTTTTTTTAGTATTTCCTTTATTTATAGTCTTATTCTTCTTTTTGCCAGATTTAACAGAATGGCTTTTGGGAAAAGGTTGGAATCAAGCGGGCAATTATATTTGTTTGATGCTTCCTTGGTTGGCTATGTCTATTTTGGTTGCTCCTATAAGTTATTTGTCTGATGTGTTTTTTCAACAAAAGAAAGGTCTCTTCTTTGAAATTTTTATAGTTGCAATGAGGTTAATTGGCTTGGGAATGGGTATTTTGCGTCACGATTTTCAACTTGCTATAATAGGTTTTTGTACAGGGAGTACAGTTGTTATATTTCTTCAACTGATATGGTTTTTGAGTTTAGTTCGGCGTTATGAAAGGTCGATAAAATCGGGTGATGGTTTGTAATCGAATTATTATCTTTGTTGAAAATTTTTAAGTTGAATGAAACGTTGGTTTGTTATAACAATAGGCATTATTTTTTCTTCTATAGTTCTTGCTCAGTACCATAGAACGGATGAAAAACCACAATTGATTGTAAATGTTTTGGTTGAAGGTCTGCAGCCAGAACACGTTTCTCGTTTATGGAATTATTTTGGAGAAGGAGGTTTTAAACGTTTAATAAGCGAAGGTGCTTTTTTTCAGAATACACAATTTAATTATGTTGCAGGCGGTTCTACTTCTGATTGCGCTTCTCTGATGACAGGAACCTTTCCAGCTCATCACGGAATTCTTGGAGACAAGTTCTTTGAACAAAAAACAAGGGAGATAACTTCCATTACGTTTGACGGAAAAAGCGTAGGGATTGGCTCTCAAGAAAATCATTCGCCAGCAAATTTATTTGCTTCTACTTATACCGATGTCTTGAAGGTTTCAACAAACTCACAGTCCAAGGTTTTTTCTGTGGCATTGAATGCATCTAACGCAGTGTTGCTTGGTGGACATACGGCAAATTGCGCTATTTGGTTGGATACGGAAACGGGAAAATTAGCCACATCGAGTTATTACGAAAAAGGTTTGCCTTCTTGGTGCGATAAGATGAATACAGATCTTTCTTTGGATAATATGACCGATTTTGTTTGGCAGCCACTTTATGCTCCTTTTACTTATAATTACTTTTCTGCAAAAAATACTTCGTCAAAGGACTTCTTATATAAAGCGGAAAAATATAAAACGGTAGAAGAAAGAATAACAGCGTTCAAATCTACGCCTTTCGCCAATAAATTGATTAGGAAATTAGCAATAGAAACAATTTCAAAAGAGAAACTAGGAAAGACGATTATAACGGATGTTCTTTCGTTGCAGTTTACAGTAAATCCTCTTATAGAAGCTAACCAAGAGCTTCTTTCGTCAGAAAAAGAGGATATGTATTTAAGATTGGACAAGGAGATAAAACTACTATTGGATTCTATTGATTTGTTGGTTGGGAAGGAAAATTCATTAGTGGTTCTTACTGCCAATCAGTCGGGCGATTTTTCATTAGAAACAATGAAAAACAATAGAATTAATTGCGGTAAATTCAACGCTTCACGTGCAATGGCT
>JAGCIZ010000038.1 GCA_017648235.1 Paludibacteraceae bacterium | reverse complement strand
TGCCCGACAAAGAAGGTCAAATGTACCATTGTCAATTGGATGATTTGTATTTGATTCCAACGGCAGAAGTTCCTGTTACAAATATCTATCGTGATGTTATCTTGAACGAAAAGGAATTACCTATTAAGAATTGTGCTTATACGCAATGTTTCCGTCGCGAGGCAGGTAGCTATGGCAAAGATGTTAGAGGACTCAATCGTTTGCACGAATTTTCAAAAATAGAGATTGTTAGAATTGATACTCCTGAACATTCAAGTACGTCGCATCAAGAGATGCTTGATCACGTTGAGGGCTTGTTGCAAAAATTGGAGTTGCCTTATCGTATTTTGCGTCTTTGTGGTGGCGATATGAGTTTTACTGCTGCACTTTGTTTCGACTTTGAGGTTTACTCTGCTGCTCAAAAACGTTGGTTGGAGGTAAGCTCAGTGTCTAACTTCGAGAGTTATCAAGCAAATCGTTTGAAGTGTAGGTACAAAAAAGCGGACGGAAAAACAGAACTGTGCCATACACTTAATGGTAGTGCTTTGGCTTTGCCACGAATTTTTGCTGCACTTTTGGAAAATAACCAAACAGAGAACGGCATAAGAATACCAAAAGCATTGATTCCTTATTGTGGATTTGAAGAAATAAATTAGTTTACCTCTCCTCTCATCTTTTTTGCAAGATACTCTTGTTCTGTTTGTCCAGGAGTAGGATATAAGGTAGCTTTCCTATCTAGTATTTTAAGATCCATTAGTGTTGAGTAGCCAGAACGACAAAAGATATTCGGTGTCGTTTGAATGAGGAATGCTAGTTCTTCGCTTTCAAGGTGTGATTTTATGGTAATATTGTTAGTTTGAAGGAAAGTGGAGTTTGCTGGTTTTCCTGAGATAATAATAGTAGATTCCTCAGTTTGCTGAAATTTCTCTATCATTTCTTTTTCAAATATCGTACGTTGAGGCTCTGGACCGGAAATTAGTACGAGATTTTGATAAGGAGATATTGATGAGTATTCTTTTTTCTCAAAACGAGAAAGAATTCCAATGAATGAGGTATTTTCGGGAGTTGGGTATTTGTGGGATAAGTCGCCTGATAGATTGTCCTCTCCTTCAAAATCAGGTATCCAACATTCATCGTATTTTTCTATAATAAATTTGTGAAGAGAATAGAAAAGATGCTCAAGGATTGATAATCGATGGGGCATTTTTATCATAATTTGATGTGTGAGATAGATGGATTTAATCTCTCTGCTCCATAATCCAAATCTGTTGTCGGAAATAACGATTTCTATACTTTTATCTTTGATAATCTTTTTTAGAAAAAGGTGTTCTTTGTAAATTCTCCATAGGATTTTTGGAATTTGGCGAAGAATTACCCATGTTTGTGTTTTTGACGAGGAATATCTTATGTCATACGAATGCCATTCAAAAAACTCTTGTTCCGGAAATTCTTTTTGAAGGAATGCTAAAGCTGCTCCACTCGCCGCAATAATTACTTTATTTTGATTCAATATTAGCGACCTTATTATTGGTACACAACGCGTTGCATGCCCAATTCCCCAGTCGAGAGGAGCAATAAGAATACGTTTGTTTTTAAATTGTTTTATTTTCTGTTCCAAAAAAACATTTTTCATCTTTTTGGGAGCGGGTCTAATGTGCTTTCTCGTAGTTTATGAGCACATTGGCATACATTTCAAGAATTCTTGTTCTTAAGAAATCAATATCTTTAGACTCAAGTTCTATACGTTCAATTTTATTGTTTATGAATGCCTCAAATTTTTGCTTCTCTTCTGTAGAATATTCTTTTGCATATTTATTTGTATTCAAAAGCAAATCGTAAGCAATTTTGTTGCACTCATAAATAGAATAGTTGGCATGGATATTTTTATCAATGAGTTGTGCAATTTGTTCGCATTGCTCATTTTTATTCCCAGTAATTTGAGCTATTTTGTCAGAAATTTCTCCACAAAAATGAAAATGAATTTTACCTTTGAATCCATTTATACCGACTCCCATATTTTCCATATCATCGGCTTGTGATTTTTTGAAATTGCTGTCATCTCTTTTTTGTTGAAATTCTTTCGCCTTTAGGTAGTCACAAGGGTCGTATTCGTAGGAAATAGAAATTGGGCAGATGTGTAATTCTTGCAAATTTTCATTAAAAGATTTTGTTCCATTCAAAGCAAACATTTTTAGAATACTCTCCTGAGTAACGTCGTTGGAATCCTTGGCTCTTCCTTCGCGTTGAGCAATCCATATTGACTGATTTCTTTCAGTAATAGTTTGACGTATGTATGCGGATTGGCGATTAAGAATCTCTACCATTTGTCTAATAGGGGCATTGCGTTGAATAATAAAACTTCTATTTATTTTCACCAATGTTTTTATCCAATCTTTTATGAGCAGATTATCTCCAATGGCTATTTCTGTGGTATTGAACTTATTGTGCATTAATATAAAGTTCAAAAGTGCAGAGTCAAGTACAATATCTCGATGGTTTGTTATAAATAGATATGCCTTGTTTTTATCTAAATTTTCTAATCCGGAAAAAGTTAATCCACTAGATATTTTTTTTAGAAAAGTATTGATTGCAGGATAAACAAATAACTTTTGAAACTCATAACTTGTTTTTATTTGTTGAAGTTGAGTTTCAATAATGTTCAATGGAACTTGCGGAAAAATTTGTTGTACGAATGATTGAACAACTTCATTTTTCATTAATTCAGCAAAAGCTGCTGGTAATTCCGAAGAGTTAAACGGACGAATTTCATCAAAATTATAAATATCCATAAAAATCAGTACTTTTCACATTTTGTTTCAGTTCCCACATTTACACCAATTAATCCCGTAGGTTTATTTGTGTGCGCTCTTTCATAGCGTTTTATTTCTCTACTAGTTTTGTAGCAGATGGTGTCAAATCTCATTCTATGGCCTAATGTGTCAATTGTAGCCATCGTGGTTGTTGTACAACGCCAACAATATTTCTCGTTGTCACACGAAAAAAAAAGTATTGATGATAAAAAAGCAAAAAGAAATATCTTTTTCATTACACTAGTAGATTTTTAATGTCGAGATGACAGGACTTGAACCTGCGGCCTCCACGTCCCGAACGTGGCGCGCTACCAACTGTGCTACATCTCGTCTCCCTAATGCAAAGTTACAAATAGCTATGAAACCTTTGGGTTAGGGAAAAGTTGTTTTTTATTGTAATAACCGCTTTAGAACTGTTTGTGCTGAAATCTCTCTATTGGCTGCCTCAGGGATAACTAGCGATTGTGGAGATTCTATAACATCATCAGAAACAATCATATTACGTCTTACGGGCAAGCAATGCATAAAGTAAGCATTATTGGTTAGATTCATTTTTGCAGAGTCCACAGTCCAAGACCTATCTTGTGAAAGAATTTTTCCATAGTTTGGATCTTGGTATGCAGCCCAATTTTTCGCATAAATAAAATCTGCACCTTCAAATGCTTTTTCTTGATTGTATTCAACTCTTGCACCACGAACAAATTTCTCGTCAAGTTCGTATCCTTTTGGGTGAGTAATTACAAACTCAACATTTGCTTCATTCATAAAGTCTGCAAAAGAATTTGGAACTGCCTGAGGAAGCGCTCTTGGATGGGGTGCCCATGTTAGTACTACTTTGGGGCGTTCTGTTTTCTTATATTCTTCAATTGTAATCAAATCAGCAAAAGCTTGAAGAGGATGCCCTGTAGCAGCTTCCATGCTGAAAACAGGCTTCCCAGAATAGCGAATAAATTGATTCAATATGGTTTCTTCGTAGTCGAATGTTTTGCTCTCAAATTGCGCAAAAGAACGAACGCCAATAACATCGCAGTAGCAACCCATAACAGGAATTGCTTCAAGCAGATGCTCTGGTTTATCCCCGTCCATAATTACACCTCGCTCTGTTTCCAATTTCCAAGCACCTTGGTTAACGTCTAAAACAATTGTGTTCATTCCCAAGTTCATTCCTGCTTTTTGGGTACTCAATCTTGTTCGTAAACTTGAGTTAAAAAACACCATCAATAATGTTTTGTTCTCTCCTATATGTTTGTAGGAAAAACGATTTTGTTTTATTTCAAGTGCTTCTTTTATTGCCTCATTTAGGTCGCCAAGGTCTTTTACGTTTGTAAATGATTTCATTCTCTTAATGAAGTTTGTTTTATTTTATCAATGCTAAAGTATCACTAGCAATCATTAGTTCTTCGTCCGTAGGAATAACTACAACACGAACTTTAGAGTTTTTGGTGGAGATTTCAGCTTCGACGCCTCTTGCCATTTTATTGATTTCAGTGTCACATTCTATTCCTAAATAACTCAACCCTTCGCAAATTTGTTGACGTAGTGGAGTTTGATTTTCTCCAACTCCTCCTGTGAAGACAATAACATCAACTCCATTTAGTGCGGCTGCGTACGAACCTATATATTTTTTTACATGATAACAATACATTTCTAATGCCAATTTTGCACGTTTGTTCCCTTCTGCAATGGCATTGTCAATATCTCTCATGTCACTTGATACTCCAGAAACTCCTAATAATCCACTTTTTTTGTTGATGATATTGGCAATATTGTCAACACTCATTTCTTCTTTTTTCATTAGGTATGTAATAACTCCTAAATCGACATCGCCAGAACGAGTCCCCATCATTAGACCTTCAACTGGAGTTAATCCCATGGAGGTGTCAACAGACTCACCATTATTTATCGCTGTTATAGAACCTCCATTTCCAATATGCGCTGTTATGATTTTTGAGTTTTTATAATCAACTCCTAAGAAGTCGCATGCGCGTTTTGATACGTAACGATGACTAGTGCCGTGAAAACCATAACGGCGGATACCATATTTTAGATAAAACTCATATGGTAATGCATACATATATGCATAATCAGGCATAGTTTGATGAAAAGCTGTATCGAAAACTCCAACTTGTGGTAATGAAGGTAGAAGTTTTGATATAGCCTCAATTCCTTTCAAATTTGCAGGATTGTGTAGAGGAGCAATATCTATACAAGCTTTTACTTTGTCAATAACTTCCTGTGTAATGACTACAGATTGGTTGAACTTTTCTCCACCATGAACAATTCGGTGTCCTACTGCGTCAATCTCATTAAGAGATTGCAAACATCCATATTTAGAATCTGTTAACATTTCTAGAATGAACTCAATGCCCGATGTGTGCTCTTGTATTTCCTTTTTAAGGATTACTTTTTCATCACTTGAGAGAGTTATTTTCAGAAATGAATCATCCATTCCAATTTTTTCAATACCACCTTGTGCCAAAACTTGTTTGGTACTCATCTGAAAGAGTTTGTACTTGATAGACGAACTGCCGCAATTAAGAACTAGAATTTTCATGTTTTATTTGTGAATTATATGTTTTTTGTAAAGTATTGCAAAATTAGTCAATAAAAATTTAAGAATGTTTTATATGTTGATCTTTTGCAAAAAAATAACAAAGTTTTGTCAATAAAAAAACACTCTTGATTTGTCAAGAGTGTTTTCTCTATAAGAAGAAAAACTTTTTTTAATATTCTGTTCTTTGTACAGCCGCGTAATTGATTTTTAAGGCATATGCACGGCGAAGTGCTTGCTTAACATCAGTTACTATACCCATACGAGTATCTTTGTCGGCTTTAATCGAAATAGTCAATAAATTTTGATCTTCTTCTTTCATTGCACTACGTTCACGAACTACGTATTCTTCCAACTGATTGATATCGGCAAAAGCATCGTCCAATTGAATACGAGTTTCTGAACCATAAGCTTTTTGGTATTCGCGTTTTGGTTCTCCCATATAAATGTAACGAACAAGTGTTTTCTTTTCCAACTTTTGTAGTTCTGTAGCTTCTGGTGGACGGATAGTAACCATATAAGTTACTTCTTTCATAGAAGTTACTGTCATAAAGAAGAACAAAAGCATAAAAATAATGTCAGGTAATGATGCTGTACTAATCGCTGGCAAATCTTTGCCACCTTTTTTTCTAATCTTTGCCATTATTTTTTCCCTCCATAATTTTTAGGTTCGGCTTCTGAGATACGTTGAGGATAGATTTTTTGAATCGCTTTTTGACGATCTTCATCTAAAGCATCGTATGCTACACCGAATTTTTCTTTTGCAATCTCATTTCTCAATTCATTATAAGCCGCTACTAATTCGTTTTGAACTTCAATATACGCTTGATATTGTGTGTAACGGTCATTCTGAAGAGAGATAATATGATCTTTTGTAACTTCTACTTTTCCAAAAAATTCAACGTCAATCTCTTCTCGTTTAGGAAGATTAGGATCGTTAAATTCGTTCTTGATGAAAGTTTTTGCTTTTTCTCTCAAATCCTTTACGTCAATAACCTCTCCTTGCACAAGCAATTGGTTGTTACTATTCAACAATACAATGAATGTGTTACGTTTGTTTACCTCCATGTTTGGTTTTTCAATGTTTGGAGGAAGAGGTTGTGGCAAACGGCGTGAAAGCCCTTTGTCCACAGACATTGTTGTTGTTACAAGGAAGAAGATAAGTAACAAAAAGGCAATGTCAGCCGTAGAACTTGCATTGATCTCTTCAACTTTCTTTTTTCCCATTGTTTTAATGTTTTAGGTTATTTAAACTTTGCGTAAATCATTGAGCCAAACAAAGCCAATAAAGTGCCAGCTCCTAATGTGTAGGCTACATACAAGCACATATCAGAATATTTTGCCCAGAAACCAGTATTGTCAGTTCCTTCGTAACCAATGATATTGATAGTTTCTGCACTACCTAACACCCAAGAGATTGCGAAAATAGCTACAATTAGCAAAATAACTAACGACGATACGATTCCTTTTTTAGGATTTGCAATAAATGTTTTGATGAATTGCATAACGGAAACTGCCAATGTGATTAGCACTACCAAAGCACAAAGAACATATGTCCAGTTTAACAATAAGTTTGTGTAAACAGGCTCGTCCCATTCTGTTCCTGCAATGTCAATGGTATTGCTTCCGCCTACAAAAAACAAAACCGTAATCACCAATGAAGCCGCAAAAAGCAACCATAGCGATATTTTTGGTAATAGTTTTATGAATTTAGACATAACGTGTTTCCTTTATTTATTTAGATTGTTTTACTACGATATCCAATAAAGAGATAGAAGAGTCTTCCATTTCATTTACTGCAGAGTCAATGCAAGACAAAATGTAGTTGTAGAAAATTTGAAGAATGATAGCAACAATAAGACCAAGCACTGTAGTCAACAACGCAACTTTGATACCACCTGCTACAATTGTTGCAGAAATATCACCAGCTTGTTGAATCATGTCGAACGCTTGGATCATACCGATAACTGTACCCATGAATCCCAACATAGGAGCCAAAGCGATGAATAGAGAAATCCAAGAAAGATTTTTTTCTAACAATCCCATTTGAACAGAACCGTAAGAAGCAACAGTTTTTTCTACCACGTCAACACCTTCGTTGTAACGAGAAAGACCTTGATAGAAAATAGAAGCAACAGGTCCACGAGTGTTGCGGCAAATTTCTAAAGCAGCGTCTACTCCACCTTCTGCCCAAGCTTTTTCAATGTCTTCAAGTAATTTCTTTGAATTTACTTTTGAAAGATTCAAATACAAAATACGTTCGATACACAATGCCAAACCGAAAATCAAACAGAATACTACAGTTGACATAAATCCAGCACCACCTTCGATGAATTTAATTTTAAGTGCTTTGTGCATACCTACCATTGCACCTTCTTCAGCGTCTTCTGCTACTGCTGCAACTTGTTCTGTTGCGTCATTGTTTTCTGCAGGCTCTTGAGCCATTACATTTACTGACATTCCGAATAATAGAACTGCAAAGAATGTCAAATTAAGAATTACTTTTTTCATTTTTTTTCTTTTTTAGTTTAAAATAATAAAATTAATAATAAAAAAATCTGCGGAGGGAAAGGGATTCGAACCCTTGATACACTTTAGGCGTATACACGCTTTCCAGGCGTGCCTCTTCAACCACTCGAGCACCTCTCCAAAAAACGGTCGCAAGTTAGTAAAAAATCTAGATATCAAAATTAATTCGCATAGTTTTTTTATTAAAAGAGATGTCGATAAAGACAATCTTTTGAATTGCTTTTGTTTAAGTTTATATATTTTGATATTTTTGTTCAGAAAAGCAAAGAAAAGGAGGGGGCACTATGTATGAAGAAAAATTTATGTTGCGTGCAATAAAAGTTTCGATAAAAAACCTTGAAAAGGGCGGTGGACCATTTGGGGCTGTGATAGTGAAAGATGGTAAAGTGGTGGCTATAGGTATGAATCGGGTAACTTGCAATAATGACCCGACGGCTCATGCAGAAGTGATGGTTATTAGGAAAGCAGCAAAGAAACTAAAAACGTTTAATCTTTCTGGTTGCGAAATTTATACCTCGTGTGAGCCTTGTCCAATGTGTTTGGGTGCTATTTATTGGGCTCGTATTGATCGGATATATTATGGAAACACAAAGGATGATGCCGCCAAAATTGGTTTTGATGATTCGTTTATTTATCAGGAATTAGAACTTGATAAAGGAAAAAGAAAAGTGCAAATGCTTCAATTTTTGCCTGAGCAAGCAAAAGAAACCTTTGTCCGTTGGGTGGAAAAAGAGGATAAGGTAGAATATTAATTCTTGAAAACTGGAAACATCTTTTTAAGCAGAGAAAGTCGCTGTCTCTAGAATTTTTCCTTTTGTCATTTTTTTTAGATTAATGATGGCGTAGCGCATTCTCCCTAATGCTGTATTTATGCTAACGTTTGTTTTTTCTGCAATTTCATTGAAGCTCATGTTTTTATAAAAACGCATCACAACTACTTCTTTTTGCTCTTTAGGAAGAAATTTGATCATTTTTGCAATGTCATTGAGTTGATTTTCCCAAATCAAGGTGTCTTCAATGTCTCTGTCTGCTATGTTTATGCTGTTTGAGAGGTTGAGCTCATTGTTGTCATTGGAGAATGTGTTTTCGTATGATGTTTTTCTATAGTGGTCAATGATTAGGTTGTGTGCAATACGATTAATCCAAGCAATGAATTTTCCGTTTTCGGTGTAATTGCCCTTTTTTATGTTTATAATAGCTTTTATGAATATTTCTTGGAAAATGTCATCTGCTAAATCGTTGTTTTTGGTTGCAAATAAAATGTAACCGTAAACACGATCTTTGTTTCTCTGGATTAAAAGTTCAAAGGCTTGATTATTTCCTGATGCATACAGTTTAACCAACTCCTCGTCGGTAAACTTTGAGATATTTTTCATTACTTTTTTAGATTAAAACAAAAAGTAGATGTGTTCAATAGGCATCAAGAATTTAGATTGGTTTGTTTATGGGTGGCAAAAGTACAATATTTTTTGTTTTGGCCAAAAATGTTTTTAAAAACCATGTGTGTAGATTTAATTGTTTTTTCTGTATAGATTGAGTGTATAGAAAATACCAATAATGTGAGTATATTTTTTTATCAATATATCATCTGAATAAGGAGGATTAAAGTTGATGTCAAATCGGTAATAGAAATCAAATTGATTCAATTTGTTTATTTTCCACTTTAAGTTAAGTTCGGTGCGCAGCTTTTCTATATATTGTTTTTGTGCATCGTTTAGTGTGTTGGTTAATTCAAAGGATAGAGATGGTGTGATAGGTGCGGTTTTTGCGGAATAATCCAATTGCAACTTTGATCGTAATATCCATTTTGTGTCGTTTTTATTACTTAATGTAAACTCGGGACGTTCGCGGAGTGATAGTTGCCATTTGTCTATTTTGTAGCTTCCAATCAAATCTAAATGACCTCGGTGTTTTGTGGCTAACTTGTCGGTTAGAATAAGTGTGTATGCTATTCCTGTTTTGAAATAGTTGTTGACTTTATAATTCAATGATAAAATAGAGTGTAATTGGTCAAATCTTGTTGATAGTTGTTTTAATCTTGCTTCTTCGCTCCATTTGAGACTTAAACCTTTATATAATTCGCCATTAATATGGAAGCCAAATCTTCCGGATAAATCGGATATGGGTTTGTTTGTTTGTGCGGATGCTACAATTGGTAGTAATATAAGTAGAAGTATGGTGAAATTAAAATTCTTTTTCATAAAATGTACTATTATTATTTAGGTGGTGCAAATATAGGCAAAAATCAAGTTTTTGCTGTGTTTGTTGATTTCTTTGAAAAAAATAAAGACAAAGATTTTGGAATAAAAAAAATGTTATATCTTTGCAAGCCGATTTTGGAGCAAAATATATTGAATAATTTACATATAATAATTAAAAGAAAATGCCTACAATTCAACAGTTAGTAAGAAAAGGGAGAGTAGTTTTGGGAGATAAAAGTAAATCTCCTGCATTGGATTCTTGCCCACAACGAAGAGGTGTTTGTGTGCGTGTTTATACAACAACGCCTAAAAAACCTAATTCAGCTATGCGTAAAGTAGCACGTGTGCGTTTGACAAACCAAAAAGAGGTAAATGCATACATTATGGGTGAAGGACACAACTTGCAAGAACACTCTATTGTATTAGTGCGTGGTGGTCGTGTTAAAGACTTGCCAGGTGTTCGTTATCACATTGTGCGTGGAACGCTTGATACAGCATGTGTAAACGGTCGTTTGCAACGCAGGTCTAAGTATGGAGCTAAAAGACCTAAAAAATAAGCTCTAGAAAGTATTAAATTTGTTGTTTGAGTTATTGGGCTGAACCGACGGTTGAGTAAATGTTTCGGAGGAAACGTTGAAGACAGCGTAAGCAACCAAAACTAAAAATTGTAAAAAAAATGAGAAAATCAACACCTAAAAAAAGGGTTGTTTTACCAGACCCTATTTTTAACGAAGTTATGGTTACGAAATTCGTAAACCATTTGATGTATGATGGAAAAAAAAGTATTGCTTTTGATATTTTCTATTCGTCGCTCGACTTAGTAAAAGCAAAACTTTCTAATGAAGAGAAAACTCCTCTTGAAATTTGGAAACAAGCATTAGACAATATTACTCCTCAAGTTGAAGTAAAATCTCGCCGTATTGGTGGTGCTACATTCCAAGTTCCTACAGAAATTCGTCCTGATCGCAAGGAATCGATTTCGATGAAAAATCTAATTATTTATTCAAGAAAAAGAAGTGGACGTTCGATGGCTGAAAAATTGGCTGGAGAGATCGTTGATGCTTACAATAATCAAGGTGGTGCATTCAAACGTAAGGAAGATATGCATCGTATGGCAGAAGCAAACCGTGCGTTTGCGCATTTCCGTTTCTAATTTTTAAGTCTAAAAAAGAATGGCAAAGAAAGATTTACAATACACAAGAAATATCGGTATCATGGCTCACATTGATGCTGGTAAGACGACAACATCTGAGCGTATCCTTTTTTATACAGGTTTGACACATAAAATTGGTGAAACTCATGATGGTACTGCGACTATGGACTGGATGGCGCAAGAGCAAGAACGTGGTATTACCATCACTTCTGCTGCTACAACGACATTCTGGAAGTATTTGAATAATCAATATAAAATCAACTTGATTGACACTCCGGGACACGTTGACTTTACTGTAGAGGTAGAGCGTTCATTGCGTATTCTTGATGGTGCAGTTGCAACATTCTGTGCGGTTGGTGGTGTAGAACCTCAATCAGAAACTGTTTGGCGTCAAGCGGATAAATATAATGTACCTCGTATTGGTTATGTGAATAAGATGGACCGTTCGGGTGCGAACTTCTACGATGTTTTGACACAAATTAAAGAAGTGCTAGGAGCCAATCCTTGTGCTATTCAGTTGCCAATTGGAGCAGAAGAAAACTTCAAAGGAGTTATTGACTTGATTCGTATGAAGGCTATTTTGTGGCATGATGAATCGATGGGAGCTGATTATTCTTTGGAAGAAATTCCTGCAGATATGAAAGACGAAGCAGAAGAGTGGAGAGATAAAATGCTTGAAAACTTAGCGAACTTCGATGATGCTTTCATGGAAAAATACTTTGAGGATCCAGCATCGATTACAGAAGAAGAGATTCATGCTGTAGTGCGTAAGGCTACTGTGGCTATGCAAATTAATCCAATTATTTGTGGTTCTTCTTTCAAAAATAAAGGTGTTCAGCCTTTGTTGGATGCAGTTTGTGCTTATTTGCCTTCTCCATTGGATACTCCTGTTACAGAGGGAACTGATCCAAATGATCCTGAAAAAACTTTAAGTCGTAAACCAGATGAATCTGAACCTTTGTGTGCTTTAGCATTTAAAATTGCTACAGACCCATATGTGGGACGTTTGTGTTTCTTCCGTGTATACTCAGGTCGTTTGGATGCAGGATCTTATGTTTATAATCCACGTTCGGGTAAAAAAGAGCGTATTTCTCGTATTTTCCAAATGCACTCAAATAAACAAAATCCAGTAGATTTTATTGGGGCTGGTGATATTGGTGCTGGAGTTGGGTTTAAAGATATTCGTACTGGTGACACTCTCTGTGCTGAGAATGCTCCTATTGTTCTTGAATCAATGGATTTCCCTGATCCAGTTATTGGTATCGCTGTTGAACCAAAATCGCAAGCTGACGTCGATAAGTTAGGTATTGGTTTGGCTAAATTGGCTGAAGAGGATCCGACATTTACTGTGAGAACTGACGAACAGACAGGTCAAACTGTGATTTCTGGTATGGGTGAGCTTCACTTGGAGATTATTATTGACCGTTTGAAACGAGAATTTAAGGTAGAATGTAACCAAGGTCGTCCACAAGTGTCTTATAAAGAAACAATTACTCAAACTGTTGAGTTGCGTGAGGTTTATAAAAAGCAATCTGGTGGCCGTGGTAAGTTTGCTGACATCATTGTAAAAGTTGGTCCTGCAGACGAAGGATGGGAAGCTGGTTTGCAATTTGTTGATGAAGTGAAAGGTGGTAATGTTCCTAAAGAATTTATCCCTTCGGTACAAAAAGGTTTCCAAATGGCAATGAAGAATGGTGTTTTGGCTGGTTATCCAGTTGATACATTGAAAGTGACTTTGGTTGATGGTTCTTATCACCCAGTTGACTCTGACCAATTGTCATATGAAATTTGTGCTCAAATTGCATTCAAAAATGCTTGTGCAAAAGCTCGCCCAGCATTGTTGGAGCCTATTATGAAATTGGAAGTTGTAACTCCTGAAGAAAGTATGGGGGATGTAATCGGTGACTTGAACAAACGTCGTGGTCAAGTTGAAGGTATGGAAAGTAGCCGTACTGGAGCACGTATAGTTAAGGCAAAAGTTCCATTGGCAGAAATGTTTGGTTATGTTACTGCTTTGAGAACAATTACATCTGGTCGTGCAACTTCTTCTATGGAATTCTCTCACTATGCAGAAGTTTCTACTGCAATTGCTAAAGCTGTTGTTGAAGAAGCTAAAGGTAGAGTTGAATTATTGTAATAAGAAAGAAACATTTCGGGTTAGCGAATGACTCTTAACCCGAAATGTTATTATTGAATATTTATTGTAAAACTTAAAAAAATTAAACTGACAATGAGTCAAAAAATTAGAATTAAATTGAAATCTTACGATCACAATTTGGTTGATAAGTCAGCTGAAAAAATCGTAAAGACTGTAAAAGCTACGGGTGCGACAGTAAGTGGCCCAATTCCATTGCCAACGCACAAACGTATTTTTACAGTAAACCGTTCAACATTCGTTAATAAAAAATCACGCGAACAATTTGAACTTTCGTCATACAAACGTTTGATTGATATTTACAATTCAAGTGCAAAAACTGTTGATGCTTTGATGAAATTAGAATTGCCAAGCGGTGTAGAAGTAGAAATTAAAGTATAGTAATAATTTATAAAAAAAAATTGAAATGCCAGGATTAATAGGAAAAAAAATCGGAATGACATCCGTTTTCAGTGCTGATGGAAAAAATTTGCCATGCACTGTTATTGAAGCAGGTCCTTGCGTTGTTACTCAAATTAAAACCATTGAAACAGATGGTTATGAATCAATTCAGTTGGGCTTTGAGGATAAAAAAGAAAAGCACACTACAAAAGCTGAAATGGGTCATTTTAAGAAAAGTGCAGTAACACCAAAGAGACACTTGGTTGAGTTCAAAAGTTTTGAAGGAGAAATCAAGCTAGGAGATGTGTTCTCTGTAGAATTGTTTGAAGAGAACTCATTTGTAGACGTAGTTGGAACTTCAAAAGGTAAAGGTTTTCAAGGTGTGGTAAAACGCCATGGTTTTGGTGGTGTGGGTCAAACTACTCACGGCCAGCACAACCGTTTGCGTGCTCCAGGTTCTTTGGGTGCATCATCATATCCTTCGAAAGTGGTAAAAGGTTTGAGAATGGCTGGTCGTACAGGTGGCGATAGAGTGACAATTCAAAACCTTCAAGTTATTAAAGTGGTACCTGAACACAATCTTATTTTGATTAAGGGTTCTGTTCCAGGGGCTAAAGGTTCAATCGTAATAATTGAGAAGTGATGGAATTAAGTGTATATAACATTAAAGGTGAGGATACAGGTAAAAAAGTTACCCTCAGTGACGCTATTTTTGGTATTGAACCTAATGATCACGCCATTTATTTGGATGTGAAACAATATATGGCAAACCAACGTCAAGGAACTCATAAGGCAAAACAAAGAAGTGAACTTTCTGGAAGTACACGCAAATTGGGACGCCAAAAAGGTGGTGGCGGTGCTCGCCGTGGTGATATTAATTCTCCTGTATTGGTAGGTGGAGCTCGTGTTTTTGGTCCAGTTCCTCGTGATTATAGTTTCAAATTGAACAAAAAAGTAAAACAATTAGCTCGTAAATCAGCTTTCTCATACAAAGCTGCTGAAGGAAAAATTGTTTTGCTTGATGAAATTAATTTTGAAGCTCCAAAAACGAAAGATTACTTGGCAATGCTGAAAAGTTTGAAAGTGGCTGATAAAAAGTTGCTTATAATTTTATCAGACCAAAATAAAAACGTATATTTGTCGGCTCGCAATATTGAGGGCTCAAAAGTTGTAACTATCAATGAATTAAATACTTATACGATTCTTGATGCTTCAACTTTGATATTAACAGAGGCTGCACTTGCAGGAATTGAACAACATTTTAAAGCGTAAGGAGGAGAAATGGGAATTATTATTAAACCAATCGTTACCGAGAAAATGACAAAAATGGCTGAGAATAAACAAGGCCGTTATGCTTTTTATGTTCAATCTCAAGCTAATAAAATTGAAATTAAAAAGGCAGTTGAAGTTTTGTATAATGTGACTGTGTTAGATGTAAATACTCTTAATACTAAAGGAAAGAGAAAAAGTCGTTATACAAAAAGTGGTATTATTAGTGGAACAACACCTTCTTATAAGAAAGCAATAGTTACTTTGAAAGAAGGAGATACAATTGATTTTTATAGCAATATTTAAGAGAAATGGCTGTACGTAAATTGAACCCCATAACACCGGGGCAAAGACATAAGATTATTGGTGCATTTGACTCAATTACTGCATCTACACCAGAGAAATCACTTGTGTTTGGTTATGGAAAAAGTGGTGGACGTAATAATGTCGGAAAAATGACGATGCGTTACATCGGTGGTGGACACAAGAGAAAATTCAGAGTAATTGACTTTAAGAGAAATAAAGACGGAATTCCTGCAGTTGTTAAAACAATTGAATACGATCCAAATCGTTCGGCTCGTATTGCATTGTTGTTTTATGCTGATGGAGAAAAACGTTATATTCTTGCACCAAATGGCTTGCAAGTAGGTCAAACCCTTCTTTCTGGAAAGGGGGCAACTCCTGAAGTAGGAAATACTCTACTTTTGCAAGATATTCCTTTGGGAACTATTATTCACAATATCGAACTTCGCCCTGGACAAGGTGCTGCATTAGTTCGCTCTGCTGGAACGTTTGCTCAATTAACTTCACGTGAAGATAAGTATGCAATTATCAAATTGCCTTCTGGAGAAACTCGCAAGATTTTGTCTGCTTGTAAAGCAACTATCGGAGCGGTAGGAAACTCTGATCATGCTTTGGAGGAATCTGGAAAGGCAGGTCGTACTCGCTGGATGGGACGTCGTCCTCGTGTAAGAGGTGTGGCTATGAACCCTGTGGATCACCCAATGGGTGGTGGTGAAGGTCGTGCTTCTGGTGGACACCCACGTTCACGTAAGGGATTGTTGGCTAAGGGCAAGAAAACTCGTGCTCCTAAGAAACAATCGAGTAAATATATTATTGAAAGAAAGAAAAAATAACGAATAAATTAAGTAAATAATATGAGTCGTTCATTAAAGAAAGGACCTTACATTAATCTTAAGTTGGAGAAAAAAATTCTTGCTATGCAGGAATCTGGAAAGAAATCTGTAGTGAAAACTTGGGCGAGAGCTTCTATGATTTCTCCTGATTTTGTAGGTCATACAATCGCAGTTCACAATGGGAATAAATTTATACCTGTATATGTTACTGAAAATATGGTAGGACACAAACTTGGAGAGTTTGCTCCAACTCGTATTTTCCGCGGACATGGTGGTAAAAAGAAATGACCCTAATTTTTAATCAAGAATAAAAAAATAAGAATATAGAAATGGGTGCAAGAAAAAGAATATCTGCAGAACAAAGAAAAGAAGCTAAAAAAACGTTGTATTTTGCAAAATTGAACAACGTTCCTACTTCTCCTCGAAAAATGCGTCTTATTGCTGATATGATTCGTGGAATGGAAGTAAACAAAGCGTTGGGAGTTTTGAAGTTCTCGACAAAAGAAGCTTCTAATCGTATGGAGAAATTGCTTCGCTCGGCTATTGCTAATTGGGAGCAAAAGAATGAACAAAAAGCAGAAGATTTATATGTAAGTGCAGTGTATGTGGATTCTGCAAGAATGTTGAAAAGACTTCGTCCTGCTCCACAAGGAAGAGGATATAGAATTCGCAAACGTTCTAACCATGTTACATTGTTTGTAGATAAGAAAAATACTAATGACAATAAAATTTAAGGCAGATGGGACAAAAAATTAATCCAATAAGTAATCGTTTAGGAATTATCCGTGGTTGGGACTCTAATTGGTATGGAGGTAACAATTATGGCGATACTTTGCTAGAAGATAGCAAAATAAGAGAATATTTGAATGCCCGTCTTGCTAAAGCGAGTGTTTCTAAAATAGTTATTGAAAGAACTCTTAAGCTTGTTACAATTACGGTGTGTACAGCTCGTCCTGGTATCATTATTGGTAAAGGTGGACAAGAAGTTGATAAGTTGAAAGAAGAGTTGAAGAAAATAACTGACAAGGAAATTCAGATCAATATCTTTGAAGTTAAGCGTCCTGATTTAGATGCTGTGATTGTTGCTAATCAAATTGCTCGTCAAGTTGAAGGTAAGATGGCTTATCGTCGTGCAGTTAAAATGGCTATCGCATCTACTATGAGAATGGGAGCTGAAGGTATTAAGGTGTTGGTTTCTGGTCGTTTGAATGGGGCAGAAATGGCTCGTTCGGAAATGTATAAAGAAGGAAGAACTCCTTTGCATACTTTCCGTGCAGATATTGACTATTGTTCAACTGCTGCATTAACAAAGGTTGGTTTGATTGGAATTAAGGTTTGGATTTGCCGTGGAGAAGTTTATGGCAAAAAGGATTTGGCGCCTGCATTTACTGCAACAAAAGAGAATGCACGTCCTAATAATTTCTCAAACAACAATAGAGGTTTTAAAAGAAAAAAGAATAATTAAGAATTTGATTTGATATTATGTTACAACCGAAAAAAACAAAATTTAGAAGACAACAAAAAGGCCGCATGAAAGGCAATGCCCAAAGAGGCAACCAGTTGTCATTCGGTTCCTTCGGCATAAAATCGTTGCAGTCAAAATGGATCACGGGTCGTCAAATAGAAGCTGCTCGTATCGCTGTAACGCGCTATATGCAAAGACAAGGACAAATTTGGATACGCATATTTCCAGACAAACCTATGACGAAGAAACCTGCTGATGTACGTATGGGTAAAGGTAAAGGTTCTCCTGAAGGATTTATTGCTCCAGTTACTCCAGGACGTATGATTATCGAAGTGGAAGGTGTTTCTTATGAAATTGCAAAAGAAGCTCTTCGTTTAGCAGCTCAGAAACTACCTGTAACTACTAAATTTGTCGTTAGACGTGATTATGATTCAACCTTAAATGCATAATGGATTATGAAGACAAATGAAATTAAAGAATTGACTACTAAAGAAATCCAAGATAGGTTGGATTTAGAAAAAGAAACGTTATTGCGTTTGAAACTAAATCATACAATTTCTCCGCTTGACAATCCTTCTCAAATTAAGGAGGCAAGAAAGACCATAGCTCGTCTTTCTACTGAGTTGCGTCAAAGAGAACTAAATCAACAATAATTGTGATGGAAAAAAGAAATTTAAGAAAAGAAAGAACGGGTGTTGTCTTCAGTAACAAAATGGATAAAACTGTTACTGTTGAGGTAAAATGGAAAGAAAAACACCCTATTTATGGTAAATTTGTTAATAAAACAAAGAAATACCATGCGCACGATGAGAAAAACGAATGCAATATCGGTGATGTTGTAGACATTATGGAAACTCGTCCGTTGAGCAAAACTAAAAGATGGAGAGTAGTAAAAATCGTTGAAAGAGCTAAATAATTATGATACAACAAGAAACTATACTCAAAGTAGCTGATAATAGCGGAGCAAAAGAAGCGAAGTGTATCAGAGTTTTGGGAGGAACAAGAAAACGTTATGCTACTGTAGGCGATGTAATTGTAATCGCTGTACAGGGTGTTGTTCCTTCAAGTGATATGAAAAAAGGTACCGTATCGAAAGCTATTGTCGTACGTACAGCAAAAGAAGTTCGTCGTGCTGATGGTTCTTATATCCGTTTTGACGATAATGCTTGTGTGTTATTGAACAATGCAGGTGAAATGCGTGGTAGTCGTATTTTCGGTCCTGTAGCAAGAGAACTTCGTGCTATCAATATGAAAATTATTTCGTTGGCACCTGAAGTGCTTTAATAAATTTGTAAAAAACATTCAAAGATGAGTAAATTACACATTAAGAAAGGCGATACAGTCTACGTAAATGCTGGCGAAGACAAAGGAAAAACCGGTCGTGTACTTGAAGTCCTTGTTGATAAGCAACGCGCTATTGTAGAAGGTGTTAATATGGTGTCAAAGAGTACCAAGCCTAATGCAAAAAATCCTCAAGGAGGAATTGTAAAAAAAGAGGCGGCGTTACATATCTCTAACTTGAACGTGTTAGATCCTAAAACTGGTAAACCAACACGCATTGGTAGAAGAAAAAATGCCGAAGGCAAAACAGTACGTTATTCCAAAAAATCAGGGGAGGAAATTAAGTGATGAATACAGCAAGTTTGAAAAAAGATTATCAAGAACGTATCGTTCCATTGTTGATGAAAGAATTTGGTTATAAATCAATAATGCAAGTTCCTCGTTTGGAAAAAATCGTGTTGAACCAAGGTTTGGGTATCGCTACTGCTGATAAAAAAGTGATTGATACTGCTATCGCAGAAATGACTGCAATCACAGGTCAAAAAGCTGTAGAAACTTTGTCAAAGAAAGATATTTCTAACTTCAAGTTGCGTAAAAAAATGCCTATTGGAGTTAGAGTAACTTTGCGTGACAAAAAAATGTATGAGTTCTTGGAACGTTTGATTCGTATCGCTTTACCTCGTATCCGTGACTTCAAAGGAATCGAAGGAAAATTGGACGGAAGAGGAAACTATACTCTTGGAATTCAAGAACAAATTATTTTCCCAGAAATCAACATCGATGCTATTTCTAAATTGTTGGGTATGAATATTACATTTGTAACTTCAGCTCAAACAGATGAAGAAGGTTTTGCTTTGTTGAAAGAATTTGGATTACCTTTTAAGAAAAACTAAATAAGGAAAAGAAAATGGCAAAAGAATCAATGAAAGCCCGTGAGGTTAAGCGTGCTAAAATGGTGGCAAAATATGCTGCTAAACGTGCTCAATTAATCGAAGAAGGCAATTATGAAGCCTTGCAATTAATTCCTAAAAACGCATCGAAAGTTCGTTTGCATAATCGTTGCAAAATTACTGGACGTCCAAAAGGATATATGCGTCAGTTTGGTCTTTCGCGTATTCAATTCCGCGAAATGGCATCTCAAGGATTGATTCCAGGAGTTAAAAAAGCAAGTTGGTAAGACAAGAAAAAAAGAGTTTTATTAATATTGTCCCGATAGACGGGATTAATTTAAAATTTTATAGTTATGACAGATCCAATAGCAGATTATTTGACCAGATTGCGCAACGCAATTAAGGCTGGTCATCGAGTAGTGGAAGTTCCCGCCTCGAATCTCAAAAAAGAAATTACAAAAGTTCTTTTTGACAAAGGCTATATTTTGAACTACAAGTTTGTAGAAGATGGTCCTCAAGGATCAATCAAAATTGCCTTGAAGTATGATCGTGTTAATAAGGTTAATGCGATTAAACAATTAGTTCGTGTATCTACACCAGGTTTGCGTAAGTATGCTGGTTATAAAGATATGCCAAGAGTATTAAATGGTTTAGGTATTGCTATCTTGTCTACCTCTAAAGGTGTGATGACAGACAAAGAAGCACGCGACCAGAAAATTGGTGGCGAAGTTTTGTGTTACATTTATTAATAGG
>JAGCIZ010000037.1 GCA_017648235.1 Paludibacteraceae bacterium | reverse complement strand
CCTATAATGAGGAATAAACAAACCGCTATTTTCTGTATTTTCATAAAATTACCAGTCCTTTGATACATTGTAGTGTTTCGATTGAATTGCTTGTTTTTTTACCTTTTCTTGAACATCTTTCTCGTCTTGCAACATCGCTTCTAGAATTTGCTCCGCATTTTCTTTCGACATTTGTTCCGGATTTTGTTGCTGAGGAGAATCTTCTTGTTCTTGCTTTTGTTCTTGTTGCTTTTCTTGCTGCTGTTGCTCTTGCTTGTCTTGTTGTTCTTGCTGTTCTTGTTTTTGTTGTTGGTTTTGCTGCTGTTGCTGCATTTGCTGCAACAATGTTTGAGCATAAGCTAAATTAGTCCTTGTTTCATCATCGTTTGGATTGTTCCTCAACGATTGTTTATATGACTCAATGCTTCCATTCAAAGCCTTTGATTTTATGGAATCTGGTCCTGTTTCATAAACCTTTAGCAACGAATTGCCTAGATTATGATAAATAGCTGAACGTTTTTTCTTATCAGTTGACTCCACCTGCGACAATGCTTGTTGAAATTGCTGAGCCGCTTCAGCATACTTTCCTTGCCTATAAAGCGAATTGCCCAAATTAAACATTCCCGAAAAGGAATTTCTATTCTTTTCCAAACCTTTTCGATACTCAATCTCTGCATCCACATATTTTTCTTTGTCATAAAATTTATTCCCTTTTCGCACATTCCGGCTCTCTTCTTGTGCCCAAAAAGGCAAAAAGAGGAAAAATGACAGTATTATCAAAAAGATTTTCTTCATTTTCTTTTTTTCTTAAAAATATCTTTATCAAAAAAATTCAAACGGTTCAATTCCTTATTTTTTCGATTCAAAATATAGAATTCCAACAATAATAAGAACAATGCTATCCAAGCAAAAATATAGAACTTCTCATCGTATTCAGAATAGACCTTGGTCTCTATTTCCGATTTGGACATTTTTGCCAACTCCTTTTGCAAGGCTCTAAGTGCCGTATTCGAATTATCTGCCCTAACGTACATTCCATTCCCTGCCTCTGCAATCTGTTGACACATTGTTTCGTTAAGTTTTGAAACTACTACATTACCCTCTTTGTCTTTTCTAAAAGACATTGTGTTTTCAATGAGAAGAGGAACCCCTTCTGGTCTCCCCATTCCCACGACATTCACTGAAATTCCTCTTTCTAATGCCTCTGCAGCAGCACCTACCGCATTGTCTTCATGATTTTCTCCATCAGTAAATACAATTATTGTGCGAGATTTATCTTTGTTTTCCTCACCAAAAGATCGCATTGCCAAATCTATAGCTCCACCTATAGCAGTTCCCTGACGCGGCACCAACTTTGGAGTGATAGAAGAAAGAAACATCTTTGCAGAAACATAGTCGGAAGTTATGGGTATTTGCACAAAAGCATCGCCAGCAAAAACAATCAACCCCACCTTATCTTCCGTCATTCCATCAATAAGTTTTGAAAGCATCATTTTTGCATACTCCAAACGATTTGGTTGAACATCCTGCGCCATCATTGAATTTGAAACATCAAGTGCAATTATAGCCTCTATACCTTGACGTTTGACAGAGGAAATTTTTGAACCAAACTGAGGACGTGCAAGAACAAAAATAATCAACAAAAGAGCCAATAACGTGATGTAGAACTTAATTTGCGGACGGATCCAAGAAACATTCGGCATCAAATCCTTCAACAACTCCAAATCGCCAAACATTTCCAAACGCTTGCGCTGACGATAGGTTGAGTAAACAAACAATCCTATCAACAATGGAATCAATAGTAAAAAGTACAAATATTCAGGATTTGCAAATCGAAACATCTCTTTCTATCTTTTTCTTTGTTAAATAAGTCTTTACGGTAATTTTTTCAAAACCGTATTTTTCAAAATAACTTCCACTACAATCAATAAAAATGCAACTATAGCAAAAGGCAAATATATTTCGGTCTTCTTTTTGTATTCTTTAACTGCAATTTTAGTCTTCTCCATTTGATCAATTTCAGCATAAATCGCTTTTAAATTGTCATTATCGGTAGCCCTGAAATAGCGTCCACCTGTCATACCGGATATCTGACGCAACATATCTTCATCAATATCAACAGGCATATCTTGATATCGAATACCTACAGGAGTTTGAACAGGATAACGAGCCATTCCTCTAGTTCCGACACCAATAGTATATACTCTTACCCCAAAGGTTTTCGCTATTTCGGCTGCAGTAATAGGAGCAATCTCCCCTGCATTATTCGAACCATCTGTGAGCAAAATCACAACTTTTGATTTGGCATTACTGTCTTTTATTCTACTCACAGCATTTGCAAGCCCCATACCAATAGCCGTTCCATCTTCAATAATTCCATATTTGATTCCATTGAACAAATTGATAAGCACGGCATGATCGGTTGTTAAAGGACACTGAGTAAAACTTTCTCCAGCAAAAACCACCAAACCAATATTATCATTTGGACGTTCTACTATAAACTCTATGGCCACTCTTTTGGCAGCTTCTAAACGATTGGGTCTCAAATCCTCTGCCAACATTGTTCCAGAAATGTCCATTGCCAAAACTATATCAATCCCTTCCGTTGTTTCATTGCGAACACTATTTGAAAGCGTTGGACGAGCAATGACAATAATAAGTAGAATCAGAGCTAAAAAGCGCAATATAAATGGAATATGAAAAAGAATTTTTGTCGATAATTTTTCAGACAAAGTTGCCAATTTTTGCAAACTAGAAATCTGCAGACTTGCATCAGCTTGATATTGTTTAAAAATATACCAAGCCAAAACAGGCAAAAGTAGCAATAGCAAATACAGATATTCCGGATTATTAAAACTCATTCTATTTTTTCTCTTTTTTGTCTAACGATTCACTATTTTCATCAAGAGTTATTTCCTCTATCACCATTGTTTTCTCCACAAAAGAGTATGCTTCAGACAAATTTTTAGAACACTCATCGGGCAAAGGATTCCATTTGGCAAACTTCACTAAATCAGCCAACTGAAACATTGACTTTAATAATGATATTGCATTTCTATCTACATCAAAATTTTTGAGTAGGAACAATGTCTCATCCGAAGTGG
>JAGCIZ010000036.1 GCA_017648235.1 Paludibacteraceae bacterium | reverse complement strand
TTAATTGTTCAATAAGAGTTTTATTTTTCTGTATTTTTTGCAACAAATCACGCTCTCCTTCCCACTTTGCACGAAGCGAAGATTCTCGTGCTTTTTGGTCTTCAATCTCCTTAGAAAGAACATCAATACGTTTTTTATCGTTTTCACGACGAATCGCCTCTCTTTCTATTTCCAACTGACGAATGCGTCGATTGAGATTGTCTATTTCTTCTGGGACAGAATTCATCTCAAGACGGAGACGAGATGCCGCCTCATCTACAAGATCGATTGCCTTATCAGGCAAAAAACGAGAAGTGATGTAACGATGCGACAACTCCACAGCAGCAACAATGGCTTCGTCTTTAATGCGTACCTGATGATGAACTTCATAGCGTTCCTTTAATCCTCGAAGAATCGACACAGAATCCTCAGTCGAAGGTTCTTCCACCATTACTTTTTGAAAACGACGCTCAAGGGCTTTGTCTTTCTCAAAATATTTTTGAAACTCATCGAGCGTAGTAGCTCCTATCGTACGCAACTCACCACGAGCAAGCGCAGGTTTAAGGATATTGGCTGCATCCATTGCTCCACTATTTTTTCCTGCTCCCACAAGTGTATGAATTTCGTCAATAAAAAGAAGAATCTCTCCATCACCAGCAACTACTTCTTTCACTACTGCCTTTAGACGTTCTTCAAACTCTCCTTGATACTTTGCCCCTGCAATAAGTGCTCCCATATCAAGAGAAAAAATAAGTTTTGACTTTAGGTTTTCAGGCACGTCTCCATTTACAATTCGGTGTGCAATACCTTCGGCAATAGCCGTTTTCCCAACTCCCGCTTCGCCAACAAGTATCGGATTATTCTTTGTTCTGCGAGAAAGTATTTGCAATACACGACGAATTTCTTCATCACGGCCTATGACAGGATCGAGTCGTCCACTACGAGCCAATTCATTTAGATTAATTGCATATTTGCCAAGAGCATCAAACTCCTGCGAAGATGTTTGAGAATCAACAGTTGCTCCTTTACGAAATTCTCGAATAGCTGCTATTAAATCTTTTTCTAAAACACCATGTTGCTGAAGCAGATTTCTTGCAATACCTCGCTCTACCACAAGAGCCAACAATAGGTGCTCCACCGAAGCATATCGATCATTAAACTTTTCAGTAGATTCAACAGCTCTCTGAATAAGTTTAGAGGTATCAGATGAAAAATAAATTTTCCCATCTCCACCAGATACTTTAGGCAAAGCGCCTACTGATTTTTCTACACTACTACGCACGGAACGGACTTTTGCCCCGATGCGACCCAAAAGAAATGAAGAAAGAGAGTCATCTTCAGCTATCAACACACTTAAAATGTGTATAGGGTCAATCGCCTGCTGACCATTTCTTTGTGCAAGAGTAAAAGCGTTTTGCAATGACTCTTGCGCTTTGATTGTTAATTTGTTTGTGTTCATATATATTACCTTTTATATTTTACTCTTAAAAACTCATCAAGTAATACACAATTTTTTTGCCAGAGTAGAAAAATCGTCATCGTGACAGAAGAAAAAAGACAGATTGACACACTAAAGATAAAAACTGGTAAACATTTTTTATCTTTGCCACTATTAAAGAAATAGTAAAAAAATGAAGTACATTATCATACTCGGAGATGGAATGGCCGATGAGCCCATAGATAAACTTGGAGGAAAAACTCCGTTACAAGTAGCCAACACACCTGCAATGGATCGCTTAGCAAAACTTGGACGTTGTGGGTTATTTGCTACCATTCCCAATTCATTTTCGCCAGGCAGCGAAATAGCCAACCTTACGGTTTTAGGTTATGACGTTGCAAAAGATTTTGAAGGAAGAGGATCTCTTGAGGCAGCAAGTATGGGAATTAATATCTTAGACGATGAAATGGCTATGCGCTGTAACTTGATTTGTATTGAAGATGGAAAAATAAAAAACCACTCAGCTGGTCATATTAGTAACGAAGAAGCCAAAGAATTAATTCTTTTTCTACAAGAAAAGTTAGGAGAAGAAGTTGTTTCTTTCCACACTGGAGTATCGTACCGACACCTATTAAAAATGAAAGGAGGAAATAAAAATCTGATTTGCACTCCTCCTCACGACGTTCCAGGAACTCCTTTTGTTGATGTTATGATAAAAGCAAAAACGGAAGAAGCTCAAGCAACTGCTGACTTTTTGAACAACCTAACATTGCAATCGCAGAAATTGCTTGAGAACCACCCTATAAACCTCAAACGAAAAGCAGAAGGAAAAGATCCTGCCAATAGTATTTGGTTATGGTCACCCGGATACCGACCAAAAATGAAAAGCATCATTGAATCCTACAATTTGAAAAATGGTGTTGTAATTTCTGCCGTGGATTTAATTAAAGGAATTGGAGTATATGCTGGATTACATCCAATAGAAGTAGAAGGCGCGACGGGACTTTTTGACACTAACTATAAAGGGAAAGCTGATGCTGCAATTGAAGCACTTAAGGAAAAAGATTTTGTCTACTTGCACATTGAAGCTAGCGATGAAGCAGGACACGAAGGTAATGTTGATTTAAAAATTCGCACTATAGAAGATCTTGATAAATATATTGTAGGGCCAATACTTGAATCCGTAGAAAAAATGGACGAACCTGTTTCTATCGCACTTTTGCCAGATCATCCAACACCTTGCCGACTAAAAACTCACACTAGCAATCCAATTCCTTTCGTTATCTACAATCCAGAAAAGGATGCCGATAAGGTAGAAGTTTTCGATGAGTTTTCAGTAAAAAAAGGATTTTATGGATTACTCTCAGGCAATAAATTTATAAATGCACTCATCTTGAACGATTAAAATTATTTTTTTTCTAAATAATGTGTGTTATATAAAAAAAAACATTACCTTTGCATCGCCTTTTTGAAGGAGAAGGTAATCGGGGTGTAGCGCAGTCCGGTTAGCGCACCTGCTTTGGGAGCAGGGGGTCGTGGGTTCGAATCCCGCTACCCCGACAAACTAAAAATCAAGCACTTACAAAAAAGTAAGTGCTTTTTTTCATAATAGACACAAGTAATGTATTCTAAAAATAAACATAGAGCTATTCAGGTTATTATTTTTGCATTTACTTTTTTGTTTGCAATAGAGAATCTCTCTGCCAAATCAGAAGAACCTTATAAAAATGCAATAAAGATCACATTTTTATCCTGGGCTAGCGGTAGCACCAAAATTTCTTACGAACGAGCATTTCCTCGTGTTAAACAAAGTGGAGAATTATGCGGAAGTGTTATTGGTGCCGGATATGACAAATATCACAATCGGCCACTTGGATTCACACTGCGTTATGGTCATAAATTCTTTTTGGCCGGTCATAAAGAACAAAAACCATTAATGGGATTTTATTTGCGTCCTGAGCTAATGTATTCTCATTACGACTACACCCACTCCGCGACAAAACAAAGAACTCCTGCTCGTATGGGTGCATTACTAGGAACAATAGGTTATCAATTTTGCATTAAACGTTTTATTGCTGACATGGTTTGGAGGTGGATATGCTTGGGGAACTCCAGCAGAAACAGGCTACCACCATGGATTTCAACTTTGGAAATGGTTCAATCGAAAAAACGATAATATCGCCATGAGTTTCAGTATTCGTATCGGTGTGTTGTGGTAGAAAAAAGTTGATTAGCCATTAATTACTAAATCAATAGAAAATTCTATTCTCTCACCCAACTAATATCCACACATAAAGCGAATTATTCTTTATTTTTCTATATTTGCAGATTATTAATAATAACACAAGATTATATGAGAAAACGCTTACTTTTTTTAATGATGTTGCTCGTTTCAGTAGCAACAATGGCTCAAATCACAGAGCCAACAAGAACTGCTGTTTTCACTATGGGAGAAAACGGCTCTCAATACTACCGAATTCCTGCTTTGGTAGAAACTGCCGATGGAACTTTGGTGGC
>JAGCIZ010000353.1 GCA_017648235.1 Paludibacteraceae bacterium | reverse complement strand
GTCCTCGTTTGATTCTTTTGGGAGGCCATTGGTGCTCGGAATGTTTTCCCTTCCCCTACTCAAACGAAACAAACAATCGTCCTTGGCAATGGGATGCAGAAGCAAAACGCAATCCATTTTTTGCTCAACTTTGGAGTCCTCTTCACAATTCCAACGAAAACAACGTTTATGGTCCAGACATTTTTAATGGTTGGGAGAAAAATTAATTCTACAATGAAAACATTACGACTTTTATTACTCTTATTTTTACCAACACTTGTTGTTTCACAAGAGAAAATTGAGCCAATTAAATTTGGAGATATGGAACAATGGTTGGTTCGTTATATAAAAGAATCAAAACTATTAGGAGGAAAAACAAAAACTCTCTACGCACTTGCACCTACCGACACAATTAGGAAAACTGCGGTTTACGATTTTAGTAACACTTGTTGGGGAATATCTAACGCCTATGCTTCTCCTGCTGGTATTGATAAAGGAGCTTGTACTACTCAACCAGAAGTAAGAGGGAAAGGCACTTGTGCACGTCTTGACACACGCATTGAAACTGTAAAAGTTTTGGGATGTATTGATATTGAAGTTTTCATTGCAGGAACGCTTTTTTTGGGCCAAGTACTTGAACCTGCTAAAAACATAAATGATCCATACAGCATCATAAATATGGGGATTCCTTTTGACCAAAAACCAAAAGCAATAATGCTTGACCTGAAAGCAAAAGTAAATCCTGAAAGAAAAGTTTTGCGTGCCACTGGTTTTTCAAAGAAAAAATGGTTTGAAGGACACGACGAACCCGAAGTTAATGTTTACCTACAAAAACGTTGGGAAGACGAAAAAGGCAACATTTATGCGAAACGAATTGGCACTGCACGCCAACGCTTTGAAGAATCAATTCCCGAATGGAAAAACAATTATCGCATCAATATTCACTACGGCGATATCAGCAAACAACCATTTTTCAAAACTTATATGGGACTTTTTCCCGATGGAGGTCAATTTAGATCCTTGAACAAAAAAGGAAAGATGGTTGATATTCAAGAAGTTGGATGGGGCAATGAAAACGATACGCCAACACACGTAATCTTGATGATTACAGCAGGTTGCTATCCTGCGTTTTATGGAATGCCAGGCAACGCCCTTTGGGTTGATAACGTAAAATGGGTTTATTAACAACAAAAAAATTTGATAAGAAAAATTTGGGCAATTAAAAAAAAGGGCGTAAGTTTGCAAAAGAAAAAAACAAAGAAAAGTTCCAACTGGTAAAACGGTTGGGAATTTTTTTTGCTACTTTTTTAATTGTAAAATACTAAAAAAAATATTTGATATGGCAGTTTATTTGACCGAAGAAGGTTACAAAAAATTAATGGACGACTTAGCAGAATTAGAGTCTCAACGTCCTATGATTTCTAAACAAATTGCAGAAGCACGTGACAAAGGAGATTTATCAGAGAATGCAGAATACGATGCAGCAAAAGAAGCTCAAGGTTTGTTAGAACTAAAAATTTCTCAACTCAAAAACACTATTGCGCAAGCTCGCTTAATAGATGAAAGCAGAATTTCAACCGATGAAGTTCAAATTTTGAACAAAGTAAAACTTCGCAATAAGAAAAACAATCAAGAAATCACTTACATGCTTGTTTCTGAAAGTGAAGCCAATTTGCGTGAAGGGAAAATTGCGGTAACAACTCCTATCGGCAAAGGTCTTTTGGGAAAAAAGAAAGGAGATTCTGTTTCTATATCTGTTCCTGCAGGTATATTAGAATTTGAAATCATAGATATCACAATCTAAAACGATGGCAACAATATTTACCAAAATAATAAAAGGAGAAATCCCTTGTTATAAAATTGCTGAAAACGATAAGTTTTTTGCTTTTCTTGACATCAACCCAATAACTAAAGGTCATACTTTGGTTATCCCTAAATTAGCAGAGCTCGAAGAAGACTACATCTTCAAACTCGACGAAGAAACTTACAACGGGTTGATGGCCTTTACTAGAAAAGTGGCAATTGCCATAGAAAAAGCAGTTCCTTGCAAACGTATTGGAGTTGCAGTTATGGGGATGGAGGTTCCTCATGTACATGTTCATTTGATTCCAATCAACAAAGAAAGTGACATGATAATTTCCAATCCAAAACTACAATTACCAAAAGAAGAAATGGAAGAAATAGCAAAAAAAATTGCTGCTAATTTTTGATTTTTTAATTCACTTAATTCTTTCATATTTACCACAATAATTAGTTTTTTACTAATTTTGTGGTTTCTTTTTTATATATAAAAAACATAGAATGAAAAAACTAGTATTTGTCACCAATAATGCACACAAACTTTCTGAAGCAAAAGCAATTTTAAACAACAAGGTAGAAATTTGCTCTTTGAAAGAAATAGGTTGTTTTGATGAGATTGAAGAAACAGGAATCAATCTTAACGAAAATGCAGAAATCAAAGCCAATTATGTGTATTCTCTTTATAATTTGGACACATTTGCTGATGATACTGGTTTAGAAGTTGAGGCCTTGAATGGAGCTCCTGGAGTTTACTCGGCACGTTATGCTGGAGAAGACGGGAATTCGGAGAAAAACATACAAAAACTACTTACTGAACTCAACGGAAAAGAAAATCGGAAAGCACAATTTCGCACCGTTATTGCTTTGATAGAAAACGGAGAAAAACATTTTTTCGAAGGAATTGTCAAAGGAAAAATTATTGATAAAAGAAAGGGTGACGGAGGTTTTGGCTACGACTCAGTTTTTATTCCTGACGGATACGATAAAACGTTTGCAGAACTCGAACCCGAGGTAAAAAACAGCATTAGTCATAGAGCAAAAGCAATGCAACTTTTAGTAAACTACTTCAATCAAAAACAAAAATGAAAAAAACAGCATTAACGTTACTATTTTGCTTGAATTTTGTTTTCTCCTCTGCCGAATTGACCATTGGTGAATGGAAAACTCATCTATCATACGCAAAAATGGAACAAGTTGCTGTAGGAAAAACAAAAGTTTATGGAATTGCTTATGGTTCACTTTTTTCGGTAGATAAAGAATATGAAAGTATTGAAACCTATTCTAAATTGAACGGCCTCAATGACAATCAGATTTCACACATTGCATACTCCAACGAACATGAATGTCTTATCATTGTCTACAAAAATTCAAATATTGACCTTTTGTATGAAAATGGTACAGTCTTCAACATCAATGATCTTTATCGAAAAAATCTAACTGTTGACAAAAGCATAAACCACATTTTTTTCAAAAACCATGCATACATGTCATGTGGTTTTGGTATTGTGGCCGTGAATTTGACCAAAAAAGAGATTTACGATTCTTTCTACATTGGGAATCAAGGAGAAGCCGTTTCCGTTAAATCTCTCACAACTTATAATAACAATTTTTACGCCGTTACTGAGGATTCGCTGTATGTTGCTGCTGAAAATTCATTGCTAGCTAATTATGAAAATTGGAAAACTGACAAAACAATTCCTACTGGCAAAAATTCAAAAATTATAACCTTCGACAATCAACTTTTACTTCTCAAAAAAGATGGTACGCTTTTTTATAAATCCAATGAAAATTGGGAAAAATTCAGTAACGAAAAGTGGAACAACTGTATCTTGAGCAACAATCACTTGTTTGCACTAAAAAGCGACACGATAAAAATGTTGTCAGCAGGCAATAAACAAAAAGCTTTTGCTCTAAAATCTTCCTATGCAGCTTACGACAATGCAACAAATGATTGTTGGATTACAACACAAAATGATTCGTTGGTAAAAATAAATTTAAGTTCTTTAGATCTATCATGTTTCCAACTCAATGGACCTCCTACAAATGACAACTGGGAAATGAAAGTACAAGACAATCGCATATTTGTGATACCAGGAGGTAGAGACGCTAACCAATTTAATAAAGAAGGTTTTGTTTTTTATTATGAAAATGGTCAATGGACACACATTAAACCAGAAGAAATGGTAACAATCCCTGCCGACAATTCAATAATAGATTCGCTCATTCCTAACGATTTTGTAGATATTTTTATTGACCCAAAAGACAAAACTCATTTTTATGC
>JAGCIZ010000352.1 GCA_017648235.1 Paludibacteraceae bacterium | reverse complement strand
TCATTATGAGTGGCGAATACGATAAGGTTTTCCCTATGGACATTATGCCCGAACAACTTATCAAAGCAATGATAGCAAAGAATTTGGAACAAATGGAAGTTCTTGGTGCTTACGAAGTTGCTCCTGAAGACTTTGCTCTTTGCGAATTTGTTTGTACTTCGAAAATGGAACTACAAAGCATTGTCCGCGAAGCTTTGGATTATATGAGAAAAGAACTTGAATAATCGGTCAGAAAAAATTGTTTAGATATGAAATTTATTAAAAATATTGTAGATAAAATTAAGCCTACTTTTAGTGAAGGTGGAAAGTTGGCTGCGTTTCATTCGCTATTCGATGCAATAGAAACATTTTTATTTGTACCTAACGAAACTGCAAAAAACGGAACTCACATTCATGATGCTATCGATACAAAACGTTCGATGTTCACTGTAGTGGTGGCGTTGTTGCCAGCAATGCTTTTCGGTATGTGGAACGTGGGTTACCAACATTTCGTAGCAATTGGTCAAGAAGTTAGCTTCTTCGAAGAGTTTGCATTTGGTCTTTTGTCAGTATTGCCAACTCTTTTGGTAGCTTATGTAGTTGGTTTGGGTATCGAAATTATTGTTGCACAAGTTAAAAAAGAAGAGGTTGCAGAAGGTTTCTTTGTAACAGGATTTTTAATCCCTATGATTGTGCCTGTTGACACTCCACTTTGGATGACAGCTATCGCGACTGCTTTTGCAGTAATTTTTGCAAAAGAGGTTTTTGGTGGAACAGGTTACAACATTTTCAACGTAGCACTCATCACTCGTGCATTTTTGTTCTTTGCTTATCCTACAGCAATGAGTGGCGACCAAGTTTGGGTGCGTACTCGCGATGCATTTTGGTGGGGAGCAGGTAGCCCTATTGATGGTTTCTCTGGAGCAACTCCTCTTGGACAATTGGCAACTGCTACTGAAGCTACTCCTGCATTTAGCGACACGCTAGGACAAGCAGCAAATTTCTGGGATGCATTTATCGGTTGGATTCCAGGTTCTGTGGGTGAAACTTCTACTTTGGCAATTCTTCTTGGTGGAGCATTGTTGATTGCTACTGGCGTTGCAAGCTGGAAAATTATGCTTTCAGTTTTCGCAGGTGGTGCTTTCACTGCTTTATTATTCAACGCATTTGGGCCTGAAAGTGCTATTGCTAACTTGCCTTGGTACGAACACTTGGTGTTAGGTGGTTTTGCTTTCGGTGCTGTGTTTATGGCTACTGACCCTGTAACAGCAGCTCGCACAGAAGTAGGTAAATGGATTTACGGATTCTTGATTGGTGTTGTAGCAATTGTAGTTCGCGTGCTTAACCCTGGTTATCCAGAAGGTATGATGCTTGCTATCTTGTTGATGAACATCTTTGGTTGCTTCATCGACTGGTGTGTAGTTCAAAACAATATCAAAAAACGTATTAAACGTGTTAAACAAATAAAATAAGGAAAAGATATGGCTACAAAAAAATATAAATGCAAAGTTTGTGGATACGTTCATGAGGGAGCAAATCCTCCTGAAAAATGTCCAGTTTGCGGGGTTCCAGCTTCTGAATTTGAATTGATTTCTGAAGAAAAACCAGCAAAAAAAGGTTTTGACAAAAATGCTAATGCGTACATTATGATTTACACAACAATCATTGTTGTAATCGTTGCGTTGCTATTGTCTATCACTTCTGGAGCATTGAAGGAACGTCAAGCAGCAAATATCGAGTTAGACAAAAAGAAACAAATTCTTTCATCGTTGCCTGCTATTGATGTAGCAAACGTAAATGCTGAAGAATGTTTCTCTGCAACAATCAGTAGTATTATTGTTTTGAACAATGCAGGAGAGGTAACAAAAGAACTTAATCCTGTGAAAGATTTCAACTACATTGCACAAGATGGCGAAGTGTTGATTTATAAAGCAGAAGTAGATGGCGCAACAAAATGGATTATTCCACTAGATGGAAAAGGTCTTTGGGGTGCTATTTGGGGTTACATAGCTTTGAATGATGACAAAAACACAGTATATGGTGTGTTCTTCAATCATGCGAGCGAAACTCCAGGTTTGGGTGCAAACATCACTACAGAAGCATTCTGCTCTCAGTTCGAAGGCAAGCACATTATGAATAAAGGCGAGTTTGTATCAATTGCTGTGATGAAGGTTGGACAAAACGCTGTAGGTCAAGAGCAAGTTGATGCTATTTCGGGCGGAACCATTACTAGTAAAGGTGTAGAAGATATGCTCAAAGAAAGCATTAGCAAATACACTCAATTTTTGAAAGCTATCGACTGCCAAGAATCTGCAGAAGAAGCAATAAGTGAAACAAATGACGTAGAGGAGGAATAAAAAATGAAT
>JAGCIZ010000351.1 GCA_017648235.1 Paludibacteraceae bacterium | reverse complement strand
TTTGACAGGTTATCCTTCTATTTTAGGGGGTAGAGTAAAAACGCTTCATCCAAAAGTTTTTGGAGGAATACTCAATCGTCGTAGTAACGAAGGTGATCAGGCTCAGATTGCTGAATACGATATCCCAGAAATTGATTTGGTAATAGTGGATCTTTATCCTTTTGAAGATACGGTGGCTTCTGGCGCTTCGGATGAGGCAATTATTGAAAAAATTGATATAGGTGGAATTTCTTTGATTCGTGCTGCAGCTAAAAATTATAAAGATGTAATAATTGTTGCTTCTCAAGCTCAATATCAACCTTTGTTGAATATTTTGCAAGAAAAAGGAGCTGAAACAACTATTGAAGAACGTCGTTGGTTTGCAAAAGAGGCATTTGCAGTTTCTTCGCATTACGATTCTGCTATTTTTAATTATTTTGACAACAATGAAGGGACATCGTTCCGTTGTACCGAGGGTAATTGTAAAACTCTTCGTTATGGAGAAAATCCTCATCAAAAAGGTTTCTTCTATGGCAACTTTGATGATATGTTTGAGCAAATTCAAGGAAAGGAAATTTCTCACAACAACCTTTTAGATATCGATGCGGCAGTTAGTTTGATTAATGATTTCGATGACGTTACATTTGCAATTCTAAAACATAATAATGCTTGTGGTTTGGCTTCTCGTCCGGTGCTTGTAGATGCTTGGAGGGCAGCCTTGGCAGGAGATCCTGTTTCTGCTTTTGGAGGTGTTTTGGTAACCAACGCTGTGGTAGATAAAGAGACTGCATGTGAAATTAATAAATTGTTCTTCGAAGTAATAATTGCACCTGATTATGATTTGGAAGCACTTGAAATTTTGTCGCAAAAGAAAAATCGAATTATTTTAATCTTGAAGGAGCCAAAAATGCCAAGCAAAGTATTCCGTTCGGTGTTGAATGGTGTTTTGGTGCAAGATCGTGACGAAAAGGTAGAAGAAGCTTTTGAGTTGCAGGTAGTAACAGATGCTTCTCCTTCGCAAGAAGAGATTGAAGATATGCTTTTTGCAAACAAAATTGTGAAACATTCGAAGTCTAACGCAATTGTTTTGGCAAAAGGAAAACAGCTTTTTGCAAGTGGAGTAGGGCAGACGTCTCGAGTAGATGCTTTGAAGCATGCTATTGCCAAAGCACAATCATTTGATTTTGATTTGAATGGTGCAGTAATGGCATCAGATGCATTTTTCCCATTCCCAGATTGCGTGAAGATTGCAAAAGAAGCAGGAATTACTGCGATAATTCAACCTGGAGGTTCAGTTAAAGATCAAGAGTCGATAGATTCTTGTAATGCTGATGGTCAATCTATGGTGATGACAGGATTTAGACATTTTAAACATTAATAATTTTTTTGGAGAAATATAAACATGGGATTTTTTTCTTTGACACAAGAAATAGCTATTGACCTTGGAACGGCCAATACCATTATTATTAGCGATGATAAAGTTGTAGTGGATGAGCCATCGTATGTTGCGCTTGATCGTCGTACCGATAAACTAATTGCAATAGGTAAAAAAGCACAGATGATGTGGGGTAAAGAACCCGAAAGAATTCGTACGATGCGTCCTTTGCGAGATGGAGTGATTGCTGACTTCTATGCAGCGGAACAAATGATTAGAGGGATGATTGAAAAGATTCCTTCAAAAAGTCATTTGTTTAAACCTTCGTTGAAAATGGTGGTTTGTATTCCTTCTGGAAGTACTGAGGTAGAAATTCGTGCTGTTCGCGATTCAAGCGAACATGCTGGCGGTAGAGATGTGTATATGATTTTTGAACCAATGGCAGCTGCTTTGGGTATTGGTTTGGATGTTGAAGCTCCAGAAGGTATCATGATTGTGGATATTGGTGGAGGAACAACTGAAATTGCAGTTATTTCGTTGGGAGGAATTGTAGCAAATAAGTCAATTAAAATTGCAGGAGATGATTTTACTGATGACATTGTGCAATACATGAGTCGTCAGCATAATATGCGCATTGGAGAAGCAACAGCAGAAAAGATAAAAATAGAAGTAGGTTCTGCTCTTACAGATTTGGAAGATGCTCCAGAAGATTACATCGTTTATGGAGCAAATAAAATGACAGCTTTGCCAATGGAAGTGCCTGTTTCTTATCAAGAAGTGGCTCATGCGTTGGAAAAATCAATTGCAAAAATTGAGGTTGCTGTTCTTTCTGCATTGGAACAAACTCCTCCAGAGTTGTATGCGGATTTGGCAAGAAAAGGAATCTATATGACTGGTGGAGGTGCATTGCTTAGAGGTTTGGCAAAACGTTTGACCGATAAGATTCAAATTCCTTTCATAGTAGCAGAAGATCCTTTGCACGCAGTTGCTCGCGGAACAGGAATTGCTTTGAAAAATGTAGAGAATTTTCAATTCTTGTTGAGATAAGATAAAATGATTAGAAGTAGGTGAATGAAAATTCACTTACTTCATTTTTTTTTGAGATACATATTGTGGAAAACATTATTCGATTTTTAATAAAAAGTAGTACGCTCTTAGAGTTTTTGTTGCTCGAAGTTCTTGCTCTTTTTTTTGTATTCTCGAGTGATGGTTTTCAGCAGAATGTCTTGATATCTTCTTGTAATAATGTGGTTGCTTCGGTTTATGAAGCAAAGACTTACGTTGAAGATTATTTTTCTTTGCGGGAACAAAACAAAGTTTTGGCGGAAGAAAATTCTGCGCTTTATGCAAAAAAGCAGTGCGAGGAAGATGTACTTGATACTCTACAAGTTTTTCCCTTTGATTGCATATCTGCAAAGGTCATATATAACACCGTTCATAAAATTCAAAACTATATCGTAATAAACAAGGGATCTGTTGATGGTGTGGCTCCTGAAATGGGAGTGGTAAGTGAGCAAGGTTTGGTTGGTGTTATAAAAAATGTTTCTGAAAACTATGCTGTTATATTGCCTATTTTGAATAATCAACTTAGGGTAAGTTGTCGTTTGAAGAAAAGTAATAGTTTTGGTTCGTTGATATGGGAGGCAGAGTCGCCTTTGGTTGCTTCTTTGGAAGAAATTCCTCACCATATAGAGGTGTCAAAAGGAGATACAGTGGTGACAAGTGGTTTTTCTGAAATATTTCCAAGCGATATTCTTGTGGGTATAGTAGAATAATCTGGACTTAAAGAAAGTTCTGCTAATGTGGATATTACGGTTCGTTTAGCTTGTGATTTTCAGTCGGTGAAATGGGTGAAAGTTATAGCCTATGAACATAGAGAGGAGTTAAAACAATTGATTTTGACAATAGAAGAAGATGAATAAATTTATAAAGTATACCCTTTTATTTGTTTTGCTTGTATTATTACAAGTTCTATTGCTAGAGAATGTTAAAGTTTTTGGCATAAATCCAATTTGCTACGTCTATTTTATTTTGGCATTTCCAACTTCTGTTTCTAATAAATTGTTTATGCCAATCTGCTTTTTGTTGGGTTTATGTGTTGATATTTTTCTAAATACTTATGGAATTCATGCTGCTGCATGTACTGCCGTAGCATTCTTTCGACCCTTTATTTCAAAAAGAACCATTGAGTTTGACGGAATCGATTCTCTTGACGAACTTACCTTTAAGGCTTTGAGAAGAAACAATTATGTGGTTTATGCTTTGAGCCTGATTTTTACGCATCATTTTATCCTTTTTGCATTGCAGATATTTTCATTGAATTTGATTTTAATGGTATTGTGGAAAACAATTTTTAGCACAATTTTTACGTTCGCATTGCTGATTGTTGTGCAAATGGTGAAATCAAAATAGATGAAAACCGACAAATATAAAAATAGGCAATTTGTTATAAAAGGTACTATTATTTTAACGGTACTTGTTTTTGTTGTGCAGTTGTTTTCTTTGCAAATTCTTGAGGAAGATTATAAAACCTTTGCAGACAACAATGCTTTTTTGAAAAAGACTATTTATCCTTCACGAGGGTTGATTACCGATAGAACAGGAAAAATAATTGTTTCGAACAAACCTAGCTATGATGTAATGCTAGTGATGAAGGAGATGAAGCATTTTGATACGCTTGAGTTTTGCAAAATGCTGAAAATTGATCGCGAAGTATTTGACCAAAGAATTGCCGAAATAAAAAATCGTCGAATAAACAGAGGTTATTCTCCTTACTCTCCACAACTTTTTATGCCTATGCTTTCTGTTGAGGAATACGGATTGTTGCAAGAAAAGTTGTACAAATTTTCTGGTGTTT
>JAGCIZ010000350.1 GCA_017648235.1 Paludibacteraceae bacterium | reverse complement strand
TATGCTTATTGCTTCGATGAATCCTTGTCCTTGTGGTTACTACAATCATCCCACAAGAGAATGTGTTTGTCATCCAGGGATGGTTCAAAAATACTTAAGTAAAATATCAGGTCCACTACTTGACCGCATTGATATTCACATTGAAATTGTTCCCGTTCCATTCGAAGAATTATCAAAAAAAGAGGAATTGGAAAACAGCGAAAGTATAAGAAAACGTGTTATCAATGCCAGAAACATTCAAAGCAAAAGGTTTGAAAAATATCCAGGGATCTACTGCAACGCACAAATGAGTTCGAAACTTATTAGAGAATTTGTTCAACTTGATTCTGAAAGCGAAAACCGACTAAAAACTGCTATCAACCGCCTAAATCTATCGGCTCGTGCATACGATAAAATTCTTAAAGTAGCTCGAACAATTGCTGATATGGATGGAAGTGAAAACGTTAAACCTCATCATATTTCAGAAGCAATCAATTATAGAAATTTAGATAGAGAAGGTTGGGGTGGATAAAAAACATCTTCTAGTGACATTTGATAGGATTCTGTATACAGCTTTTTTCGTACCTTTGTAATGTAAAATAAAGCTTTAATGAAACAACGTATATTTCTACTTTTCTTCATCGTTTTGATGCCATTTGTTGTTCTTCTTGGGCAAACTCGTAAGGATTTAGAAAAACAACGAAAAAAAGTTCAAAACAACATAAACTACACTGCGAAACTACTTAACGAGACAAACAAATCAACTCGCACAAGTACAAATAAAATAAATCTATTGCAACAAAATATAAAGCAACGTACTCAGCTTATTCAGATTGTTGGAAAAGAATTGGAGGAATTGAATTTGTTTCTCGACACACTCCAAAACAGAAAAACAAAACTCGGAGAAGAACTTCAAATTTTGAAAAACAATTACGTTCGTTTGGTGCAGCAAACACATTTTCATTACAATGCTGTCAATTCTTTTATGTTTGTTTTTTCGGCAGAAAATTTCAACCAACTTTTTCGTCGTTTCAGGTATTTACAAGAATTTAGTGCGTACAGAAAACAACAAATAAAAGAAATTGAAAACAAACAAGCAGAAATTCAAAAAGTAGAAGAAAACATTGTTGCAAACATCAACAAAAAAAATGACTTCATAAAAATAAAACGTGAAGAAACTGTTCGTTTGGAATATGATAAGTCTCGCGAAAACAAAAATCTTGAAGCGCTAAAACGAGACAAAAAGAAATGGGAAAATAAACTCAAAGAGCAAAAACGTTTAGCGGCAGAATTAGATAAAAAAATCCAAAAAATCATTGATCAAGAGATAAAAAAACGGACTAAAACCACAACTGACAGCAAAGGTAAAGTGGTTGAAAAAATAGAACTTACAAAGGAAGAAACTCTCCTTGCTGGCAACTTTGAAAAAAACAAAGGACGACTTCCTTGGCCAGTTGAAAAAGGTTTTGTTACCAAAAAATTTGGAGTTCAAAAACACCCTACTCTTCCTCACATAGAATACAACATAAAGGGAATTTTTATACAAACAACTGCAAATTCAAATGCTAGAGCCGTTTTTGATGGAGTTGTAAGCAGCGTTATTGTTATACCAGGTAAAAACACGGCGGTTATTGTTCAACATGGGAACTATTTCACTCTTTACCAAAATCTACAAACCGTATATGTAAAACAAGGTCAAAAAGTAACAGCAAAACAAGCCATCGGCAAAATATACACCGATCCTGAGGATGATAACAAAACCGAAATGGAATTTAGAATTCTCAAAAACTACACTCCACTAAATCCAGAATACTGGTTAGCTAAATAATAAATCATTCTACTTTTTTATAAAAAAATAAAACTCTCTAAAAGAGAGTTTTATCGTATATAGATGTAGAAATGTTTATATTTCTATATTGTTTGTTCAATATTCCAAACAAATGCACGTACCCCAACCTCTGTATTCCGAAGGTCAAGTTTATGTACTGTTTTAAGTAAATCGTCCACCTGGTCATCTTCTACAATAGTAATCACCGCAGAGTTCATTTCTGGCCAAGTATGTGTTCCTCTACGAGGTTCTCCACCATTTGTTCCACGACCTTGTACATCTTCAAAAAAAGTAAATCCACTTATCTTCAACTGATCAAGCATATATTCAACTCGTTCTGTATTTGCCTGATTAAATACTATAAAAACTGCTTTCATCTTTTATTCTTTTTCTAGAAAAGAAAGACTAGTAACAAGTAAATTATTTTGTTACCAATCTTCCTAAAATTATTTATTCTTTTATCTGCATAAAAATATACTCTTTTTGCTCCTTAGCAATTTTATCTCTTTCTCCATGACGACTCAACATCGCATAAAGAATTGGCACAATAACCAGTGTAATAATGGTAGAAACTAGCAAACCACCAATTACAACCACACCCATTGACTGCCACATTTCAGAGCCCTCTGACTGAGAAAGAGCCATTGGCAACATACCCAAAATTGTTGTAAATGCTGTCATAAGCACAGGGCGCAAACGGCTTTCTCCAGACATTGCAATTGCCTCATTGAGTTCGTAACCACGGTCGCGCATAAGGTTTATATAATCTACAAGTACAATACCATTTTTCACAACAATACCAACCAAAAGAATAACGCCCAACGCCCCAATCATATCAAGAGTGTAACCCGTAAGCCAAAGTGCTAAAATTACTCCAGGAAGAGCAAAAATCGCCGATGACATAATAATTGCTGGCTTTGTCAAATTCTCGAACTGAGAAGCCATAACAATGTACACCAAAAGAACAATCAATGCCAAAAGCATTCCCATGTCAGCAAAAGTTTCTTGTTGATCCTCATAAGTTCCACCGATATGCACATTGATTCCTTCTGGAACATCAACAGTGGAAATAACTGACTTAATTTCAGCAGCAAGTTCGCCTAGAGAAACTCCTTCTGGTGTAACCTTCACTTTTACAATACGTTGGCGCGTTTGTCTGCGAATTTCAGGAGGACACCAATATTCTTTAACTTCTGCTAATTCACTTACCTTAACTTGCTTTCCATAAGCATCCATCAAAACAAGATTCTCTATTTCTGACAACTCATCGCGAAACTCCTCTTTCAAACGAACAACAATGTCATACTCTTCACCGTCTTCTTTAAGATAACCTGATGTCATTCCATAAACACGATTGCGAATATACATCGCCACTGCCGAAGTACTAAGACCATGACGAGCCAATTTTTCTTTATCAAATATAAGTTGGATTTCAGCACGGTCTTCTTCTCTATCTATATTTATATCACGTGCACCTTCAATATCTTTGAATAACTGTTTGTATTCTTCAGCCAAGGCATTAGTTTTATCAAAGTCATATCCTAGAATTTCAACATCAACAGTATT
>JAGCIZ010000349.1 GCA_017648235.1 Paludibacteraceae bacterium | reverse complement strand
CTCAATAGCACCTTCTTGGTCAACAGAACCGCCTATATAAATAGAACCATCGTTGTTGATACAGATAGATTTTGCTTGAGCAGATTGTTTAATTAGGTTTTCTCCTGAAAAAAGTTTTGAAGGGATTTCTAGTATTTCTTCATCTCCATTATTCCAAACAAGGGCATCGTATAAAGGAGAACCATCTATTTCTCTAAATTTTTTTCCTACTACGTAAACATTTCCGTTTGCAACAGCAACATCGTAAGCAAATGTAGTGTCGTTGTTAAGTTCTAGTTCCTCACTTTCTCCATTTTTCCACAAACGAGCAGCAATATTTTCTTTAGAGATTGTATCATGGCCAACAACATAAACAATACCGTTTTCTACACACATAGAAGACACAATTGTTTTATTAATCTCACCAAGTGAATACAATTCAGCTCCATCTTTCCAAACTTTTGCTGCTCCGTTTTCAATGCCAGCATAATATATGCCTTGTTCGTTAACTACCATTGTGCTGAATTCTGCATTAGGAACTTTATATTTTATAAATGCACCAGTATCGCATTTCTGCCAAATCACAGCAAATGTATCTATTGTAACAAGACTATCAATTAACATTCCTGCGACAAAGATATCTTTAACAAGAACAGCACAAGTTTCTTCTGTTCCTTGACATTCTGCAGTAATAATAGCAGTTCCTCCAGCTACAGCAGTCACTACACCGTTTGCATCAATTTTCGCCACAAGAGTATCACTTGTTGCCCAATTGACTTTTTTCTCAATGGTTGTAACTACATTTTTTCCATCTTCTTGGAAATTAATTTTTGCACTTAGATTAACTGATTCTCCTGCGTGTAATGTTACATCCTTTTTGTCAAGCGCAATAAGTGTATCTACAGAATGAGATTCTGGATAGTTGTCTTTACAAGCAACTGCAAAAACTACAACAACGAGTAAAGAAACTAATTTGAAAAAATTTATCTTTTTCATAAAACAAAATATTTATACGTTTTTTAATTATTTACATAAAATCAGCTTTGCAAAGAACGAAAAAATAATTGATATTCTAAAATTTTTTTTATAAAAAAACATTGTCAAGAATATTCATTGAATTTATTCTTTATAATTCCGATTTGTCAATCTCTACTTTACAAATATTACTTGAGAATCAATTTTATTTTTGTCTTGTACTTTCAGAATATACGCACCTGTAGGTTGTTCTATTTGAAGTAAAATATTTTGAGTGTCAAAGGTTTTATTTACTTCAAATGTTTTCAATACTTTTCCTTCAGAAGACATGATTGAGATTTTTACTTTTTCGTTAAAATCACTACCTAGGACGATATTAAAACAACCATTGTTTGGATTAGGATAAATAAAGAAACTTTTATTTTTATCTATTTCTGTTGACTGTATTCCAACTCTATCGTCCAATCTCAGATTTGTTCCATCAAAAACTACTGTGTAGGCAACGCCAGGCTCAGTATTGAAGTTTAATGTTTGATTCTTGTAACGAACAATGCAAGGTTCGCCTTTGTTTGATAGAATATCAGCGTAAGATAGTTCATTATTTACCCAATGTACGTCAACTTCAAAGGCTCCTTTTGCCAAAATTCCTGTCAAGTGTCCTTCTTGCCAGTCATCGGGAAGAGCAGGTAATAAGTGGATAAATCCTAAATGACTTTGCATAATCATTTCTGTAATTCCGGCAGTTCCGCCAAAGTTTCCATCTATCTGAAAAGGTGGGTGCATATCCCATAGATTTTGTGCAGTACCTGTTTTTAATAAATTTTGGTATAGCGTGTAAGCATGATTGCCATCGTGTAGGCGAGCCCAATGATTAAGTTTCCAACCCATACTCCAACCAGTTGCTAAATCTCCACGTTGTGTAAGTGTAGTTTTGCATGCTTCTGCAAGTTCTGGTGTAGTTATTGGAGAGATAGTTGTTCCCGGATGCAATCCGAATAAGTGATTCGTATGGCGATGTTCATCGGTTGGGTCATCAATATCATTGTACCACTCTTGCAGTTGGCCATATTGCCCAATTTGATATGGGCGAATTTTATTATAAGCATTTTGCCAAGTAGCAATCAAATCATTATCCGTATTGAGAAGCTGTGCAGATTTTATAGCAGCAATCAAAACCTCCTTTGCAACTGCGTGTGCATATGTTGTTCCAATGTCAATAGAACCATGTTCGGGCGACCATGATGGAGTTGCATTAAGTTCACCATTGTATTCGTACAAAGTACCAATTACAAACTGAGCACTTCCTTTTATCATGTCGTAACCAACATTACGCAACCAATCAATATCGCGAGAGTAATCGTAATATTCCCACAAGTGAGTAGCCAACCAAGGCCCTGCAGAAGGATTATAATTCCACGTCATTTCGGTAGAATTGAGCGGAGCTGTAAATCCGTATATATTTCCAGAAATCGCAGCAGTCCATCCATCAGCCACCCCATAATAGGCTTGAGAAGTTCTTTGCCCAGGTTCTATCAAAGATTTTATATATGTAATCAAAGGATCATAACAATCAAGTAGATTAGTCATTGCGGCTGGCCAATAATTCATTTGAACATTGATATTGTTGTGATAATCTACTCGCCAAGGGCCTTCAATATTATTGTGCCAAACTCCTTGCAAATTTGCAGGCATTCCTCCTTTTCTTGAAGAAGATATGAGCAGATAACGACCAAATTGATAGTAAAGTTCTTCTAAACGATTGTCAAGCGTTCCGCCTTGATAACTTGCCAAACGAGTTGGTGTGTCGTTGTCAGAAAAACTCCTATTAGGATTTATGCTAATTTCTACACGATGAAAAAGCGAGCTATAATCGTTACGATGGCGATTGTATAATTCGTTGTAGGTTTTGGATTTTGCATTTTGTATCGACGATCTTGTGGTGGCTAGAGGATCTACTCCTACATAAGCATAAGCGTCTGATGTGTTGGGGCTAAAGTTTACTTTATAGTCGGTGTCGGCAGCTAGAATAAATTCCACATCAGTAGAATTGCTTACCGAAATAGTACCATCAGAATTGTACACAATAGAACCATCTTTTGAACGTGCGTATACTCTTAGCACATATTGCTGATTATTGTTGGAAAGTTTACAATTATAAAGCATGCCATTTTCGCCATCCAAACCTTTTGAAGAAACAACTTGGGGACAATTAAAAGAAAATGTCATATTTTGTACTCCATCTTTCGATGTAAAACGACAAACCATAACACTATCAGTATACGAACAGAAGAATTTACGTTGATATGTTACACCTCCACTTTTGAACTGTACTACCACCAATGAAGAGTCGATATTTAGAATGCGTTTATATTCGGAAACATTTGCTTCATTGATACCGGTATTGATATACGCTTCCCCCATTGTTGTAAAGGATCCAAATACATTTGAATCGTATGCAATAGTGCCATTATAATTATTTTGAACTTGACTAGCTGCTGTAGAAACATTTCCAGATGTCAAATTTTGTTGGATTGAAGGAAGTAAACTCGCAGAATTTTTGTTCATATTCCAATAATTGGATGCACCTGTTGCAGGGCCTCCTTTCCAAAGAGTTTTCTCGTTAAGAGTAATACGTTCTCGTGAAATAGATCCTAAAACATTTCCTCCAAATTCTCCATTGCCAATAGGAAGTGATTTTTTTTCCCATTCTTGATCCGGGTTGCTGGCCGTATCGCCATTGTTGCTGTTCCAAGCGGCTCCTCGAGAAGAAGAGTTTGGTGACGAAAACCAAATAGACAAACCTTTTGTATAATCAATGATGTTTGAGATAATAACAACTCCATTTCCATTAATAGGCGATGGAATAAATTGAGTTCCTCCTATAGAAACCGATGTTATTTCAGTATCGATAGATTGACCTGCAGTTGCGTCATTGGCAATATCTGCAACAATCCAAAAATAGTTGTTTCCAGGAGTAAGCGTCTTTGTTCCTTCAAATTGCATTTGAGAGGCTACGCTTGTTGTTGCCACTTGAGTTTTTCCTGCAACGCTTGCTGAGGTAGAATGAATCAAACGAACGTTTGTAATATTTCTTGTAGTTCCAAGCAGATTAGCAGTTAAAGAGGTCAACGAAATAGGATCTAAACTTCCTGTTGTTTGAACCAAAAGTTTACCTATTGGCACATTTTTTTCTCCCAAATTTGCCTCGCCTTCTAAAGCTTCTACAGAAACTGCGGCTACTTGCATTGGAGCCGGGTCGAGTATTTGTATTGCAAAATCATAAGCAACTCCATTTCTTATTTCTGCGTTTTTAGTGGAGAAAAGGGTGTTTTGCCAGTTCTCGGTGCTTGGAGATGGTTCGAAATTTACAATACGCATACGATACGTACCGGGCAATTGCCCATTTGGAATTGTAATTGTTCTTGTGTGCCCAGTGTCAAATGACGTATCTTGCCCGTTGTCCGATGTTTTTGAAGAGATTTCATTTGCTCCAGAAAATTCAAAATTTCTGTCCCAATCAATAAAACAAGCTTGTTGAGTCCACGAAATTTCGGAAGAGTTTCCGTCAATTGCAGCTGTGTACCCTTTCAATGTAAGTGTAAAACTTGTTGTCCCTGATTCTACTATAATTGGGTTTGATGTTTTGTCAATCAACGCTCCAGATGTGATTCTTGTGTTAGCGGAGTATCCAGCTGGCAATGCGGTATAAGGAAGTTGCGAGGTAGAAGTCGCTTCAAACACAATAGGAGTTTGAGTTCCTGTTGTGGTAGCTTGCGCAAAATAACGATTTTGTTGATTCGAATTGTTTGTAAAATATCGTTTCATTTCGGGGTATGTCCCTTCTGCGAAATTTGCTACCAATGTTATATCCGAACTTCCTGTATACAAATACGGGTTACTTGTGCTAACAATAGCACTGGTTGATTTATTCTTCCAATTCAAGAATTTATATCCACTATTTGGATTTGCAGTTACGGATACAACTCCATCAGTTGTTGTAATAGATGTAGATGTAGTGTTGCTAATCACGGCAGTTCCTTGAGAGGCGTTTGCAGACTCGACAGAAACAGTTCGAGGATTAGCTAGCGTAGTTGCTGTGATATTTAACAAAAAATCGGCAGCAATGGCAGCATTTGTTGTGCTACTTAGAGTACAAGCATCCGTAATTCCCCATGCCATAAATAGTCGCAAACGAGTTTCTCCAATTGAAGCATTGTTAGGAATAGTAATGCTAAAGTTGCGGTAACTATCGCGTCCTGTATCGTCGGTGTTGAAAGAGGATTCTCGTGCAGGAAGTTTTCCT
>JAGCIZ010000035.1 GCA_017648235.1 Paludibacteraceae bacterium | reverse complement strand
GTCTCCTTCTTGAGTTACTTTCAATACTATATCAGCAGCCACAGCTTGGTTAATTTGCTCTTTGTATAAACCTAATGTACAAGCGTCAGGAGTTCCCATTTCAGTTTCTCCATCATTAGTACAATATGACATTTTTATACGCAATGGGATGTAAGCAGAAGCAGCATCTGCAGGAACATTGATTGTAAAATCACGATAACCTGAATTTGCGGATCCTGATGTGAAAGGAGTATGTACCCCGTTAGGATTTGTTCCAATTCTTTCATTTGCGTCAGAGAAGTCTCCATCTGCATTCCAGTCTGCAAAACAAGTAATATAAGTCCAGTTTAATGAACCATTTACTCTTAATGAATACGAAGAACCTTTTGCCAAAGAGATTGCAGATGATTCATTATTTTTTGTTCCACGATAAGCATCACTTGAACTAGAAGAATATTCGTTGATTGATACAGTGTTTCCATTTAATTGAATATTTGAAACACCTCTATCTGTACCTCCATCTGAAGGTTTGCTCATTGTTGAGCAGTAAGTAGTTAGCAATGGAGCTACAGTTTCTGGCTCTGACTCACCTTCATCTTCTCCTTCTCCTTCTCCCTCTTCAGGTTCTTCTCCTATAATACTTTCAAAATCCCAATAACCTTTCAAATCTGTAGGGATAGTGGCTCCTTCTGGATAACCATTCATAGCTTCTTTAACTTCGGATTGACTTAGAACTTTGTGCCAAACTTGCACATCATCCATTGCTCCTCCCCATCCGTTCCATCCACAAACAGAACCACCACTAGCATAGAAACGGAAGTCACTTCGTCCATTTGTAGCATAAGTTCCTTTTCCTACTGCTTGACTTATTTTCTTTTCGCCATTGACGTAGACGTCAAATGTACGATTGGCATCAGCGCAAACGGCTAGGTGGAACCATGCGTTGAAAGGAAGAATATAATCATTCATTACTGTTACGTTTCCTGAATCAAACTGGAATTTTAGTTTGTAATCAATGTTATTATCAGGGTTAACAATCATAATTCTCCAAGAGTCAAGATAGTATGCATCAGCCCAACTACCACCATTAGAGTCGTAAGCATTACGAGTACGAAGCGTGAGGAATTGATTTTCGTTTTCACGACTTTCATCAATCTTAGTGATCTTTATCCAAGCACAGAAAGATACAGGTGTGTTTCTTGGGAAATAACCACCCTCGATAGCCAACGGCATATTATCCATAATGGTAACTGCTTTGGATGAAGTTCCATCAGCATCACGACCTGTGTAAGAGAATGTGTGTTGTACTTCGTCAATGTCAATTTCTGCTTGTTCAATATCTGAATTATCAAATTTGTAAGAATCAAGACGTGGCATAGCTCCAACTTCATCTCCCGAAACTACAACGTAACCATTGTAAGTTGCAGAAGTGTTATCTTTGAAAGTAACGATAAGATCGTAGATGTCTACATCTGGCAAACTATGAGTAAATTCTCTTACACCATTAAATGTTTGAACAGTAGCTCCTTTTGCGTTTCTCAATACCCACGATTTTGCGCCTGAATTTTCAGGGTCAGAGAACTTGATTGTGAACTCTTCGTTAGCTTTGATAACAGGCTTGTCAATTTCTATATCATTAGAAATGATTTTTTTCGAACTAGTATCTTCGTAAGAAGTCCAAACAATATCCGATTTTGTTTTTCCATCAACCGAAACAGAACGAACACCGTAGCGAACACGTTGCGAAGCGGCTGTTTTGTCAAAAGGAACGTTAACTCCGTATCCTGCCCACGAAGTAGTAGCCGAAACAAGAATTGGATCAAATCCTTCTTGTTGTCCCCAAAGTTCAAAATACCAAATGTTTCTAACTGCGTTGTAAGTTGGAGTATAACCATCAACTCCTACATTAGCACCGCAGTTCCATGATAATTTGAAATCAAAACCTTTGTAAGAAACCTGTTTTAACGAACTTCTCAAAATAGTTGGAGTTGTAGGAGTATAAGTTTCACCAGCTTTTTTCACTGACATTTCACCAATCAACATTTTGAAGTCTGCAGATGGATTCACAAATCTCAAACCAAGAACAGCCAATGTACTACCATTGAATGCAGTCCATGTGCTAGTTGGAACTGAGAAGTATTTCCAGTCT
>JAGCIZ010000348.1 GCA_017648235.1 Paludibacteraceae bacterium | reverse complement strand
GTTAGACGTATCGAAGCAGTAACTGCTGAAGCTGCCGAAAAAGCTTACTACATTCAGTGCGATCAGCTTAAAACGTTGAAACAATTTTTCAATAATGCTCCTGATTTGGTTCAGGCAGTACATAAATCCATTGAAGAAAATGCAACTTTGAAAAAGAAAATCGAAGGATTTATGGAAGAAAAAGCCATTCAGATGCGTCAAACATTGCTCGATAGTGCTTTGGATGTGAATGGTGTGAAAGTTGCTCGTTTCTTGGGAGAGGCTTCTCCTGAAATTGTTCGTTCGTTGGTGGCTTATTTGAAAGGAAAGTTTGCAAATGAAAAGTTTGTGTTTGTTGCGGGAACAACCAATAACGATAAACCTTCGTTGACCGTATTTCTTAGTCAACCAATGGTTGAGACAGGATTCAATGCGGTCAATATGGTGCGCGAAGCAGCCAAAGAAATACAAGGTGGTGGCGGCGGTCAAGCATTTATGGCTCAAGCAGGAGGAAAAAATCCAGATGGTTTGAACGCTGCTGTCGATAAAATTTTAGAAATGTTATAGTGAGTATGAAAAAGTTAGTTTTTTTAGCAATAATTCTTCTTTCTCTTGCCTCCTGCGAGGTAGATAACTGCGATTGCAACAATTCTTGCCCAAACATCCCTACTAATACTGTGGCATTATCTACTTTCTATATTGATGTGAAGCCACAGGATTGGTCTCAGTTAGACTGTATAGAGAAGTATGTATTTGCTCCTTTTGACGCTCCTGAAATAACAGAAAACGTTATAAAAAATGGCTTAGTTGTCTCTTATTTTGTTGATGGGGATTATGACAATTATGACAATTATGACAATTATTATTACAATCAATTGCCTTACGTATATCCCGTTCCTTTACTAACCGATACCATTTATGAAAATATGCGTTTTGATTATAAAAAAGGGGTAATTACTTTCATTATTGAAGATTCGGATATGGAGTTTGCTATCCCAACCAACGAGAGAAAATTCAAGGTTTGTGTTTTTTCTCCAAATTGATGAATTTTGAGGTTATTTCAACTTGTCATTTGCGGAAGATTTCTTTTTAAGTTTTCCGCATTTTTTTGCTCTTAACCATTCTGCTTTGCGAGTTTCGTAATCGGCGTATTGTTTTTCTAGGTAGTTGTCGGCCATTTTTATTGCTTTTGTTGGACAAAAATAATAAACAATCTGCGATATCTTTTTGCTAAAAGATAAAAAAACACTACCTTTGCACCCGAAAGTTTGAATGGTGAATGTAGCTCAGTTGGTTAGAGCATCGGATTGTGGTTCCGAGGGTCGTGGGTTCGAGCCCCATCTTTCACCCTCAAAGAAAAAAAAGAGAAGAGGTTCAGAAAAAGAATCTCTTCTTTTTTATGGAGTCAATTCCTAAAACAAAAAAGAGAGAAACTATTCGGTTCTCTCTTTCTTTTATTTATGAAAAACTTTTTTTATAGTAGATATTGCGAACTGATGGATGTGTTGTTGTACACACGTTTGATGGTGTCTGCAAACATGTCTGCAATGCTCAAGATACGCACTTTTGGACATTTGGCTGTGTCGAATGGAATAGAGTCTGTGAAAATAAGCTCTTCCATTTTCGAGTTCATAACATTTTCAGTCGCTTTTCCCGACATCACTGGGTGAGTTACAATAGCACGAACACTTGTTGCTCCGTTTTCTACCATCAAATCGGCTGCTTTGCAAAGTGTGTTTGCTGTGTCGGCCATGTCGTCAACTATGATTACGTTTTTGCCTTCTACGTCGCCAATGATT
>JAGCIZ010000347.1 GCA_017648235.1 Paludibacteraceae bacterium | reverse complement strand
TTCACTTCAGCATATTTTGTTGCTAATGAAAGGCAAACACAGCGCATACAATCTCCGTTCGTTTGGGGTTTTGGTTGATTAGATTTTTCGCAGAAATCGCAAATGGCCTTTGACATACTAATTGGGTTGGCAAAATGCACATCGTCTACATCAACAACGCTATTGCAGGTAGATACTTCTGCCTCAGATACTAAAGCTGAATAATCACACTTTTGTCCTTGTTTTTCCCACTCTTTAACTAATGATTGAATCAACCAAAGTCCTGTAATGTTTTTCAAAAAACGAATCTTTCCATCGACAGTTCCTTCGTTGGTAAAATCGCTGTTCATCGCTTCTTGAGTTTGTATTGGTTCGTCAATCTTTACTCCCATCAATGACCATGTGCCTGAACTGATAAATGCCCAATCGTTTTCGTTTGTACGAATAGATGCTAATGCACTTGCTGTATCGTGGGAACCGACAGCAACCACTTTCGCATTTCCACCAACTTCCGCACATATTTCGGCAGTAAGATCACCAATTATAGTTTGTGGGAAAATTATTTTTTGCATCAAATCTCGGTTCAAGTCCAATTCGTTGAAAATGGTTTTATCCCATTTTCTTGTTTGAGAATTAAGAAGTTGAGATGTAGAAGAAATTGTGTACTCGTTGAATGTTTTTCCTGTTAAAAAGTAATTAAATAAATCAGGCATAAATAATAACTTCTTCGCATTTTTGAGCGCAACGTCTTTTTCTAACGTAGCACTCAAAAGTTGAAACGCAGTGTTTATTTCCATAAACTGATTGCTCGCCAACGCAAAATAATCTTCTTTTGGTAAACGTTCAAACGCCTCATCCAACATTCCTTTTGTACGAGAATCGCGATAACAAACAGGATTTGCAAGTAAATGACCATTTTCGTCAATTAAGCCATAATCTACACCCCAAGTATCGACACCAATGCTGTAAATTTCTTCACCATATTTTGCAAATGCTTTTCGTAAACCATTTTTCAATTCTTCGAAAAGTGATAGAAAATCCCAATAAACTCTTCCATTAAGCGTAATTTGTCGGTTGGAAAAACGATGAATCTCATCTAAAATAAGTTCTTCGTTTTCGTAACTTCCTACTATAACTCTACCACTACCGGCACCAAAATCTGCTGCAACGTAACGCATATTTTCTTTTTATTTTAGAGGAGTTTTTTTACCCAAAACGTATATTTCCAAATCATCGATTTCTTCTGGAGTAAGAACAGAATAATCGCCTCCGCTTAAAACAATTATTTGGCAAGCCATTTCGAAGAAGGTTGCACGTTCAAAAGCTTGATTAAAGTCTTTGCCACAAACAACTTGACCATGGTTTGTGAGTAAAACTGAATTATGTTCTTGCATTGCTTCTACTACAGCTTTTGCCAATTCTGGCGATCCCGGACGATAATACGGAATGACGGGTATTTCTTTTCCTACATGGCAAGGCACTTCTGCTGTAACATTGAAGTTGGTAGGTTTATTTTTCATACACGCAACTGCTGTAGCATATTTCGACTGAAAATGCAATACTACATTTACATCTTCTCTCGCACGCAAAACACCTAAGTGAAAAGTGCTTTCCATCGAAGGTTTTACTCCGTTTAGCGGAGTTCCGCTTGCAATGTCGCAAATAGAAACTTTTTCTTCTACTAAGTTAGGTACCCATGATCCTGTACCAGAAATCAAAGCTTTGTCGCCTATGCGCCAAGAAATATTTCCACTACTACATAATGTCAAACCAGCATTACCTACACGGTGAGCTTGGCTTATAAACTCTTGAATTTGTTCTTCTGAAATCATATTTTTTTGTTTGTTAATATTGTTTTACTCTTCTGTTGCGTTTTCTAATCGTTTCATT
>JAGCIZ010000346.1 GCA_017648235.1 Paludibacteraceae bacterium | reverse complement strand
TCCAATTGCTCTTTTTCATAAGTCATTTGCTCTACAATTTCTTGCATTTCGGTTTCTACGCTTCTATATTTTCTCCACATGAAAAAAATAACAGCACACAAAGCAAAAAATACAACAATCAATATGCTGATTATAATACTCGATTTCTTTTCCATATTTACATATTTTTCTGCCACAAAGATAACTATAAGTTGTGAGTTTTGTATCAAAAAAACATAAAAGCAGGATTTGGTTTGGTTTTGGGTTTTATTTCTGTTGTTCTCGTAAACTTTTTCATTATTTTTGCAAACTATATGTAAAAGCATTAGATGATGAAAGAAAAAATAAACTCTTTGTTAGAAGTTATTGAAGGTTTGACTGCGAATTCGAAGGAAGATGTTGAAAATTTGCGAATCAAATATTTGAGTAAAAAAGGTGAGATTACAACTTTGTTTAATGATTTCAGAAGTGTGCCGAATGAGCAAAAAAGAGAAATTGGACAAATGTTGAATCAGCTTCGCGAAAAGGCTCAAAATAAAATAAATGATTTAAAAGAAGCGTTTAATCAAGTTCAGTCTTCTTGTGATAATGAAGATTTGACTCGTCCGGGCGACCCAATTGCTTTAGGAACTCGTCATCCGCTTTCTATCGTTAAAGGTCAGATTATTGAGATTTTTTCTCGTTTAGGGTTTACCGTAGCCGAAGGTCCTGAAGTTGAGGATGATTGGCATGTTTTTGAAGCTTTAAATTTTCCTCCTGAACATCCTGCGCGAGATATGCAAGATACGTTCTTTATTGAGAAAATGCCAGATATTTTGCTGAGAACACATACTTCTAGCGTTCAAACTCGTGTAATGACGGAACAAAAACCTCCAATTAGAGTGCTTTGTCCAGGGCGTGTTTATCGTAACGAGGCTATTTCTTATCGTGCGCATTGCTTCTTTCATCAAGTAGAAGGACTTTATATTGATGAAAACGTTTCGTTTGCAGATTTGAAACAAGCATTGCTTTATTTTGCTAAAGAGATGTTTGGAGAACACACTCAAATTCGTTTGCGTCCTTCTTATTTTCCATTTACAGAGCCAAGTGCTGAGATGGATATTTCTTGCCACATATGTGGTGGAAAAGGTTGCCCATTTTGTAAAAATACAGGCTGGGTTGAAATACTTGGTTGTGGAATGGTTGACCCTAATGTTCTGGAGTCATGCGGAATAGATTCTAAAAAATATACAGGTTATGCTTTTGGTATGGGAGTGGAGCGTATCACAAACTTAAAGTATAGAGTAAAAGATTTAAGAATGTTTTCTGAAAACGACGTTAGATTTTTAGATCAGTTCAAAGAAAGTTTTTAACCTTTTATGCATAAGTTGTTTAAGTTACTGAAGCGTTTTGCCTATCCTTACAAGAAATATATTTTCTTGAATATAACTTTTCATGCTTTGTCAACGATTTTTACGTTGTTCTCTTTTGCATCAATTATTCCAATTCTGCAAATTTTATTTGGTATAAATACTGATGCAGTATTGCATGTGGATTGGACTTGGAATGATAGTTTTACACATATTGCTTCGGCACTTAAAAACAATGTTTTTTATTACATAGGTCAAATTATTCTTTTCAAAGGGGCTGGTTTTACACTCTTTTTACTTGGTGTGTTCCTTATTGTTATGACATTTTTCAAAACAGGAACTTCCTTTTTGGGGTCATTTTTTATGATTCCGATTCGTACAGGTGTATTGCGCGATTTAAGAAATCAACTTTACAAAAAAATACTTTCTCTGCCTATTGGATTTTTCTCGGAAGAGCGGAAAGGTGATATTATGTCGAGAATGACAAGCGATGTAAATGAAGTAGAAGTTTCAATCATGAGTTCGCTGGATACGATTTTTAAGAATCCCATAATGATTATTGTCTATTTGGCAACGATGCTTGTTATGAGTTGGCAGCTTACTTTTTTTGTATTAGTGCTACTTCCTGTTTGTGGATATTTTATTGGTAAAATAGGTTCATCTTTGAAGAAAAAATCGACTGAAGGTCAAGAGCAAACAGGAGAATTGCTCTCTCAAATTGAGGAAACACTTGGCGGATTACGTATTGTCAAAGCTTTTAATGCAGAAAAGAAAATAAATCAACGTTTCTCTCTACTTAACGAGAAAATACGAAAAACGTTTAATAGAATCAATCGTCGTCATGCGCTGGCTCACCCTATGAGTGAGTTTCTTGGAACAGTGGTTATTGCTATTGTTTTATGGTATGGAGGGTCTCTTATTCTTAACAACAATAGTTCAATTTCTGCACCATCATTTATCTATTATTTGGTAATTTTTTATAGTGTGATAAATCCTGCAAAAGAACTTTCGCGTGCAAGTTATAGTATCCAAAAGGGTTTGGCTTCGCTTGAGAGAATTGACAGAATTTTAGACGCGAAAGAAAGTATTGTAGAAACCTTTTGCCCTGAGCGTTTGAATTTTGATTTTGAAGATAAAATTGAGTATAAAAACGTATCTTTTCGTTATGCAGAAAAATGGGTTTTGAAAAATATCAATTTGACAATAGAAAAAGGAAAAACTATTGCTTTTGTTGGACAATCTGGCTCAGGAAAATCAACTTTGGTTGATCTTTTGCCTCGTTTCTACGATGTAGAAAAAGGTGAGTTGACTATTGATGGTGTGAATGTTAAAAACTTGAGATTGAAGGATATACGAAATTTGATGGGAAATGTAAATCAAGAAGCAATTCTTTTCAACGATACGTTTTTTAACAATATCTCTTTTGGAGTAGAAAATGCAACAATGGAAGATGTTATTGCTGCTGCTAAAACGGCAAATGCTCATGATTTTATTATGGCTACCGAAAATGGGTATGAAACAACCATTGGTGATAGAGGAAGTAAACTTTCTGGCGGACAACGTCAGCGATTGAGTATTGCACGTGCGATACTTAAAAACCCTCCTATTCTCATTCTAGATGAGGCAACATCTGCACTTGATACTGAGTCGGAAAAATTAGTACAAGAAGCTTTGGAAAATTTAATGAAAAATAGAACAACTTTAGTAGTTGCACATCGTCTTTCAACCATCCAAAAAGCAGATGAAATTTGTGTGCTTTACGAAGGAGAAATTGTGGAGCGTGGCAAACATCAGGATTTGCTTAACCAAGATGGATATTACAAACGTTTGTGTGATATGCAATCGTTCTAAAAAAACAAAGATGTTTACACTTTACAAGAAAGAAATAAGTCGTTTTTTTGCCTCACCTGTGGGTTATGTTGTAATAGCTATTTTTTTGCTTATTACGGGACTTTTTTTGTGGATATTTCCGGGAGAGTACAACGTTTTGGATTCTGGATATGCAAACCTTGATGGATTCTTTGTATTAGCTCCTTGGTTGTATCTATTTCTTACACCCGCTGTTACTATGCAGCTTTTTGCTGATGAAAAAGACAAAGGAACAATTGAACTTCTTTTCACCAAACCAATTAGAAAATTTTCAATAATTTTTTCTAAATATTTGGCAGGACTGACTCTTATGCTGATAGCTCTACTCCCGACAATCGTTTGGTATATATCAGTAATTCTATTAGCAGAACCTGTTGGAAATGTAGATGTTGGTGCTTTTTGGGGTTCTTTTATTGGACTGGTGTTTTTGGCAATTGCTTATGTTGCCATAGGAGTCTTTTCTTCTTCGTTAAGCAAAAATCAGCTTATTGCTTTTGTTGTTGCAGTTACGCTGTGTTTTTCATTTTTTTATGGATTTGAACTTCTTTCATCTGTTTTTGCATCTGGCAACTTATCGCAGATTATTTCTTCTTTAGGAATAGATGCTCACTATGTTTCGATGAGTCGTGGGGTATTGGATAGTAGAGATGTGTGTTATTTTTTATCAGTTCCTACAATATTTTTGATTTTTACTTGGTTGAAAATAAGTGATTAAGAATTATGGAGAAACTTATTCTTATAACTAACGATGATGGAGTTGGTGCAGTTGGAATAAAACTTCTAACTGAATTGGCAAAAGAGTTTGGTCGAGTAGTAGTTGTAGCACCAGATGGAGCTCGGTCTGGTCAGTCAAATGCTATTACGGTAGAACTTCCTATTTACTGTCAAAAGTTGCACGAAGAACCAAATCTTGACATATTTGCTTGCTCTGGAACTCCAACAGATTGCGTTAAATTAGCATTAAATAAGATTCTCGATAGAGAACCGGATTTGATTCTTTCAGGTATTAATCATGGTTCAAACTCTTCTATCAATGTGCTTTATTCGGGTACAATGGGAGCTGTTTTTGAAGGTTGTATACAAGGAATTTCTTCGGTTGGTTTTTCTTTCTGTTCGGATAATAAGGCAATTGATTTTACTTTTTGTTTGCCTTATTTTAGAACAATTATTGAGAAAGTGTTAAACGAACCATTAAAAAAAGGTATTTGTTTGAACGTGAATGCGCCTTTAGGAAAAATAAAAGGAATAAAAGTTTGTTGTCAGGGTAGTGGAGTGTGGACAGAAGAGTTTGACGAACGCAATAAGCCTGACGGGAAAAGATATTTTTGGCTTACGGGTAGTTTTGTAAGTAAAAGTGAAGATGACATTCGTTCTGATGAATGGGCTCATAAAAATGGGTTTATTTCCATAGTCCCTCAACGTATTGATTTGACTGATTATGAAGCTTTTGATCAGTTGAAAAACAGCGGATATGAAACGTTATAATAAGCTTTATATAGGTTTAATAGGAGGTATTCTACTTCCTATACTAATGGGAGCTACTTTTATTGAGGTGCTTGCACAACGAGCAGGTAGCGATTTTTTATCTGTTTTTGAAAATATGGTGAAATATGGAGTTTTTTTCTTCAAACTCTTTATTATATCTATTTTCCCAAATTTAGTTGGGTTATACATTTTTTACAAGTTAGAGTATTGGCGAGTTTGTAGTGCTTTATTGTCTTGTACATTTATTTATTTCATAATTGCTATTTGTTTGTTGTAGAATGAAGTATTTTGTAATAGCAGGAGAAGCTTCGGGTGATTTGCATGCCTCGAATTTGATGCGAGAATTGAAGCAAAAGGATCCTAATGCGGAGTTTTGTTTTCTTGGAGGAGATTTGATGCGCGCTCAAGGAGGAACAATGGTTCAGCATTACAGAAATATGGCTTTTATGGGTATTATAAATGTATTGTTGAATATCCGTAAAGTGCTTTCTAATATAAAAATCTGTAAAGAAAGTATTCTTACTTTTTCTCCTGATGTTGTTATTTTGGTGGATTATCCGAGTTTTAATTTGCGAATAGCAAAGTTTGTAAAAGAAACAATAAAAGTTCCAGTCTTCTATTATATTTCTCCTAAAATTTGGGCATGGAAGGAATACAGAATAAAGTCAATAAAAAAATTGGTTGACGAGATGTTTTGTATTCTCCCTTTTGAGGTCGATTTTTATAAAAAGCATAATTATCCGATACATTATGTTGGAAATCCAACGATGGATTCTGTTCGAGAATTTTTACAGAATAATCCTAGAAATCCATCTCAGTTTTGTGAAAAAAATAACATCTCTTCCCAAAAACCAATTATTGCACTTTTGGCAGGAAGTCGGAAACAAGAAATTGTGAGTTGCCTGCCCAAAATGTTAAAGATGAAGGAATTTTTTCCAGATTTTCAGTTTGTTGTGGCTGGAGCTCCCAGTTATTCTATTGATTTTTACAATCAGTTTGGTTGCGATGTCCCGGTTGTTTTTAATCAAACATTTGACTTAGTACAAAATGCAGAAGCAGCAATTGTCAATTCCGGAACAGCTACTCTTGAAACTGCCCTGTTGAAAACTCCAGAAGTTGTTGTATACCATGTTTTTGGAGGACGATTAGCTTCTTTGCTGAAGAAAATTGTTATTCGAGTTCCTTTTGTTTCATTGGTGAATCTGATTGCGACGAGAGAGGTTGTAAAGGAGCTTGTTGCTCATCTTTTTACTGAAGAACGTTTGCAACAAGAGTTACAGAAAATACTTTTAGATAAAAACTATAGAAGTCAGCAAAAACTTGGTTTTGAAGATATTATTGATAAACTTGGTAATCAAAATTGCGCTGCTACAACTGCAGAATTGATTGTTGAAAAACTACAAAAATGAAACGAATCATTTGTGTTGCAATAATAGTTTGTTTATCACTTACTGCTTTTTCGGAAGATTTTTATCTCCCACTTACGGGTTATTCCATTTTTGACAAAGCAACCAAAAAGACTGACGAAAAAAAAATGGTGGGCATTTGTTGTCTTATTGAAGATGATATGTTTATCATGATTGATAAAATAAAGTTTGATTGTCAGAGTGTTGAGAGTATTGATTTTCAGAGACTTTCAAATAATACTTCGATGCTTGTTTCAAAATGTCAGACATCTATAAATTGTTCCGAGACGTTGGAGATGAAAATTGTGTTGAATTTTGTGAATGACCAATTGACAAACATTTATCTTTTTAGCGAAAGTGCAGATTATGAATTTTATCTAGAATGATTGAAAAACGTTACAAAGACTACGCTTCTATCCTGAAAAAGATATTTGATGGCCGAGTTCAAAAAATTTCTATAAATGCAGGATTTTCTTGCCCTAACAGAGACGGAAAAATTGGGACAGGAGGTTGTACTTATTGTAACAACCAGTCGTTTACGCCCGATTATTGCAAGTCG
>JAGCIZ010000345.1 GCA_017648235.1 Paludibacteraceae bacterium | reverse complement strand
CTAGACATAAAAGAGTTCAATGCCAACAAAGGAAAAAGCTTGTTGTTTGGCGTATTTACTTTCTTGTTGCCATTTGTTTTTGGTTTCCCTATATGCCATTATTTGTTGGGTTATAGTGTGCCAACAAGCCTTTTGGTGGCGGGAATGTTTTCTACTCATACGCTTATTTCTTATCCTATAGTTAGCAATTTGAATTTATCTAAAAATCAGGCAGTAACGGCCAGTGTAGGTGGAACTATATTTACCGACACTGCCGTTTTGCTTATTTTGGCAGTTGTAATGAATCAGGCCAAAAACGCTACAGAGAGTATGTTTTGGCTTTGGATGGGAATATCCATTACACTTTTTTTGATATTTATTTTTTTCTTTATCCCAATTCTTTCAAAATGGTTTTTTGAACGATTTGAAAATGAAAAAAGACTGCATTATATCTATGTTTTAAGCATAATGCTTCTTTCTGCATTTGTCTCAGAATTATGCGGCTTGGAAGGAATTATTGGCTCATTCTTTGCTGGTTTGATTTTGAATAGGTTTATCCCTCACTCTTCGGCATTAATGAATAGAATAGAGTTTATTGGGAATTCTCTCTTTATTCCTATTTTCTTGATATCTGTGGGGATGCTTGTGAACATAAAAGTTATTTTCAGCGGTTATCAGTCCATTGTTATTGCACTTGTTTTGTCGGTAGTTGCTATAGGAAGCAAGTGGTTGGCGGCTTGGATTACTCAAGTTTGTTTGCGTTTTACAAAAAATCAACGTAATTTGATTTTTGGACTTACTTCATCACATGCTGCAGCGACTTTGGCAGTTATTATGTCGGGCTATTCTATAGGTATTATTGATGAGAATATACTGAATGCAACCATTGTAATTATTTTACTAAGTTGTATTGTGTCATCTGTTGTAACTCAAAAAGCAGGAGAGAGGGTACAAAAAGATGAATTGGAAAATAAGCCCAAAGAAGATCTTCAACAGAAACGTATTCTGATAGCTCTCGCAAATCCTAAAAGTGTTCAAAATTTGATTGAAACAGCTCTTTTGATGACGAGATCGTCAAAAAAAGAACCACTTTATGCGCTTAATATTATCGATGACCAAGACGCTTCGGTGTCTCAAGTGCGTAAAGGGCAACAATTGCTCGAAGAAGCAGAAAAAATTGCTGCTGCTAGCGACAATCGTTTAAGAACAATTACTCGTTATGATACGGATGTGGCTTCTGGAATATTGCACACAGCCAAAGAAAACCAAGTAACAGACGTTATTTTAGGAATTTCTAATCAAGCTGCAGGAAGTGTTTTCTTGGAAAAAATAAACGAAAAAATTCAAAAAGATTCGGAACTGAATATTTTTGTTTTGAAAAATAATCAACCAATAAATACACAGAAACGTGTGCTTGTGGCAATTCCTGAAAATGCAGAAAAAGAGATTGGTTTTTTGCCTACGCTTTACCGTATTTGTAAATTGGTGAATCAATTGGAGGCTAAAATTATTTTCCACGCAAGTAGTAGTACAATAGATTTTTTGAAAACAACTATCAAGAAAAATAAAATGTCTGTTTCGGCAGATTTTCGTGAACTTGCTCAGTGGGAGGATTTCTTGATGTTGCGAAAGTATTTAAAAGAAAAAGACTTACTTGTTATTTATCAAACAAGAAAAGGAGCTGTTTCTTATCACATGTTGTTTGAGAAAATTCCTTATTACTTGAAAAAATTCTTTGATAATTCGGGAGTTATTTTAGTTTATCCAAAACAAAAGGAGACGGATTTATCGTCTCAAAATTTATTGCACTTATAAGAAAGAATTTATGACAATAGACGAAAAACAGCAAGAAATAATAGAAGATTTTTCTTCTTTGGACGATTGGATGGATAGATATGCCATGCTTATTGAACTTGGCAATTCGCTTATGCCATTAGCAGAAGAACATAAAACTCCTCAAAACATTATTGAAGGATGCCAGAGTAGGGTGTGGTTGCATGCAACATACAACGATGGAAAAGTTATATTTGAAGGTGAGAGTGATGCCGTCCTAGTAAAAGGGTTGGTTTCGTTGCTTATTTCTGTTTATTCCAATCATACTCCGAGTGAGATTCTAGATTCAGAACTTTATTTTATTGAGAAAATTGGTTTGAAAGAACATCTTTCTCCAACCCGCTCGAATGGTTTGGTGGCTATGGTAAAGCAAATGCGCTTGTATGCCTTGGCTTTCAAAGCAAAAGAACAAAACGCATAAGACTGATTATTTTCTTGAATAAACGATTGAAATATTGTTTCTTTTTTCTTGTTTTGGTTCTTTTCTGCGCTTGTGTAGATGAGGATTTTACAACTGATGTTGATAAGAAACTGAGTTTTTCAGCAACAACGCTTAGCTTTGATACTATTTTTAGTTCGGTTCCTTCACCTACAAAAACATTTAAGGTTTATAACAGAAATAAAAAGGCACTGAAAATCTCGTCTGTTGAATTGGAAAAAGGTCAAGATTCGTATTTCCGAATAAATGTAGATGGTACTATTCCTCCTCCAGAAAATTATATTCAAGACATTGTGCTTAAAGCAAATGATAGTCTTTACGTGTTTGTAGAAGTAACTGTTGATGATCAAAATAGCAACGTATTGACATTTATTGAAGATGCTGTAATTTTTACAGTAAACAATCAGCAACAAAAGGTTTCTCTTACTGCTCATAGTCAGGATGTGGTAGTTTTCAACGAGAAAACAATCAAAAGCGATACAGTTTTTTCTGCAGATAAACCGTATTTGATATATAATTATCTAAGAATAGCTGAAGGGAAAAAACTTACTCTAGAACCTGGAGTAAAACTTTATTTTCATCAAGGGGCAAATTTGTTTATTGGAGGTAGTTTGACTGCAAATGGAACTCTTGAAAATCCTATTTTGATGCGTGGCTATCGACTATATAAAATAAATGATTCTGCAGAAACTCCTTATGCATATTTACCTGGTCAGTGGGGAAGTGTTTATTTGGATTGGGAAAATGGAAATCACGTAATTAGAAATGTTTCTATTTCAGGAGCGACAAATGGTATTTTAATTTCTGGCTCTACTGTAAATCGTTCGAAATTAGAGATGGAGAACTCTTCAATACATTCTTGTCAACTCAATGGAATATATGCACAATGTGCAGACATGAATATTGTAAACACCGAGGTTTCTAATTGCGGGAAAACATGTTTGAACATCAATGGCGGTAATACATCTGCAACGCATTGTACGTTTGCCAATTATTACGAATGGGGTGGAATGGAGGAGAAGTTGGCTGTTACGATATCTAATTACAAAATTGATGCAAGTTGGAATAAACTTTTACCTGTTTATTCTGCTGTTTTTCAAAATTGTATTATTGCAGGAAATCAGAAAAATGAATTAGTATTAAAACGAGATACGACGTCAAAAACTAGCAATGTTTTTAATATTTATTTTGATCATTGCTATATAAAATCAGAAGAAATAAAGGGAACTGATTTCATGAATAATATATTTTCGAGCACCTTATCTTCGGATGAAAAGTTATTCAAAAACACGTCTATTTCTGATATTAAAACTACCGGTTATTATGATTTTACTTTGCATAATAATTCGGTTGCTAGGAATAAAGCCAATAGCAAGGTTTCTGAATCATATGATACTGATAAGAATAATTATAATCGTTTTGCTGATGGGAAACCAGATATTGGTGCGTATGAATATCATTGATTTAATGAAAGGTTAATTGTATGAAAAAACTCTCTTTTTTATTGATTTTAACGCTGTTTTTTGCAACATACTCGTTTTCTCAAACTCAGTTTTCTATTGTGAGTTATAATGTCGAAAATCTTTTTGATTGCGAAAATGATTCATTAACTAATGATGACGAATATACTCCAACAGGAAAGCGTGGTTGGGGATATGGAAAATATAAAAACAAATTGGCTCGCATTGCTAAAACCATAACTGCTATTGGACAAGGAAAACCTCCAATTATTGTTGGACTTTGTGAAATAGAAAATGCTAAGGTTTTGAATGATTTGGTGAAATATTCTCCGCTCAAAAACTTTAATTATTCTTTTGTGCATTATGATTCTCCTGACCGGAGAGGAATCGATGTTGGTTTTCTGTATCAAAAGAATATTTTTAAGCCACATTTTTCTCGGCCAATAAAGGTTGTTTTTGAGTTTGATTCGAAAGGAAAAACAAGGGATATTTTACACGTTGCAGGCACACTCTTGGGTAAAGACACTTTGCATGTTTTTGTATGCCATTTTCCATCGCGTTTGGGAGGAGAATTAGAATCGGAACATAAAAGGTTAAATGCGGCATCTACGTTGAAGAATACGGTTGATAGCATTTTATCTGTTAATGAAAAAGCAAACATTGTGATAATGGGTGATTTCAACGATTATCCGGATAATAATAGTCTAAAAATGGTTCTTGGTGCTACAGATCCAATTTCAGATATTGATTCAAAAAAACTATATAACTTGTTTTATCAATACCTTGACAATCCAAACATAGGAACACACAAATATGCGGGAGAATGGGGAGTTTTAGATCATATTTTAGT
>JAGCIZ010000344.1 GCA_017648235.1 Paludibacteraceae bacterium | reverse complement strand
GCATTTGGAAAACCAACCAATCCAACATCGGCAAGAACTTTTAGTTCCAAAATAATAGAACGTTCCTGCATTGGTTCTCCAGGTTGCGCATAACGGGGTGTTTGATTTGTAGCTGTTCTAAAATGCCAATTGCCTAAACCTCCACGTCCACCTTTAAGCAAAATAACCTCTTGACCATGTTCGGTTACATCGCAAATAAACTCGTGAGTTTCTGCATCGTATGCCATTGTTCCGCAAGGAACTTCTATTATTTCGTCTTTGCCATCTGCTCCAAAACTTCTACTTCCTCCGCCGCTTTCGCCATGCCCTGCAAAAATATGACGTGCATATTTTAGGTGAATAAGAGTCCAATAGTCCTTGTTCGCACGGAGAATGACATGTCCACCACGACCACCATCTCCTCCGTCGGGCCCTCCCTTTGGGATATATTTTTCGCGATGAAAATGGGCAGAACCGGCACCTCCTTTCCCGCTTCGGCAAAAGATTTTTACATAATCAACAAAATTTGAACTTGCCATTTTTTTTGTGAGAATAAAGGTGGTTAATGTTTCTATATAAAAATTCGTTTCGGAAATCGTTCCGAAACGCATACCTTTTTTTGAAATTTTGCTCTTCAGGTTGGACTTGAACCAACGACCCTCTGATTAACAGTCAGATGCTCTAACCGACTGAGCTACTGAAGAATTATTTTTTTTGCGCTTCAAGATGGGCTTGAACCAACGACCCCCTGATTAACAGTCAGGTGCTCTAACCAACTGAGCTATTGAAGCTTTATGTGCTTTTTCTTTTTGAGAAAAGCGATGCAAAGGTAATACCTAAATTTTAATTGTGCAATAAGTTTTCTAAAAAAAACATTTTTTATGAGAAAACTATTCTTGGAGGATATTTATACTTTTTTTCTTTTGAAATAATTTTTTTATAAAAAAGTATTAATTTTGCAAATTATTTTAGATGAAACATAAAAAGATATTATAGAGATGGCAAAAATTAAAGGTGCTGTTGTAGTAAATACCGAGCGTTGCAAGGGTTGTGCTTTGTGCGTTGAGGCTTGTCCGTTGGATGTATTGGGCATGTCTAAAGAGGTAAATTCAAAGGGCTACAATTTTGCATATATGCAAAATGAGGATGCTTGTATTGGTTGTGCATCGTGCGGATATGTATGTCCAGATGCTTGTATTTCAGTTTATAAGGTAAAGATTTAGGCGTATGGAAGATGTAAGATTGATGAAAGGAAATGAGGCCATTGCCGAGGCAGCTATTCGTTATGGTTGTGATGGGTATTTTGGTTATCCTATTACTCCGCAGTCGGAAATAATGGAAACTCTAATGGAACTTCGTCCTTGGGAAACTACGGGAATGGTTGTGCTTCAAGCAGAAAGTGAAGTTTCTGCTATCAATATGGTTTATGGTGGCGCAGGTTGTGGGAAAAGTGTAATGACATCTTCTTCAAGTCCAGGTATAAGTTTGAAGCAAGAAGGTGTTTCTTATATTGCTTGTGCTGAATTACCATGTTTGATTGTAAATGTGATGCGTGGAGGTCCAGGTTTAGGAACGATTCAACCTAGTCAAGCTGACTATTTTCAAGCAGTGAAAGGTGGTGGTCATGGTGATTATCGTCTTATTGTGTTAGCGCCTTCATCTGTTCAAGAAATGGCAGACTTTGTAGCGTTAGGTTTTGATTTGGCATTCAAATATAGAACTCCTTCTATGATTATTGCTGATGGTATTATTGGTCAGATGATGGAAAAGGTGGTTTTGCCTCCATATCGTCCTCGTCGTACCAATGAGGAGGTTCGTGAGCAATGTCCTTGGGCAACGCTAGGAAAACCAGAAAGTAGAGGTCGTAATGTGATTACTTCATTGGCCTTAGAAGCAGAAGAAATGGAACGAACAAATTTACGTTTGCAAGCTAAATACAAGGAAATTTGTGAAAATGAAGTTCGTTTTGAAGAGGTGAATTGTGAGGAAGCTGATTATGTTCTTATTGCATTTGGTTCAATTGCTCGTGTTTGTATGAGCGCAATGGAAATTGGCCGAAAAGAAGGATTGAAAATTGGTGTTCTTCGTCCAATTACGCTTTATCCTTTCCCAACTCTAAAAATTCAGGAATTAGCAAAAACAGCAAAAGGAATCATGACCGTAGAGTTGAGCGCAGGGCAAATGGTAGAGGATGTTCGTTTGGCTGTGAATGGTGCAATCCCTGTTGAGTTTTATGGACGTATGGGAGGTGTTGTTCCTACTCCAGAAGAAGTTTTGGAACAAATGAAAAAACAATTAGTTAAATAAAAAAGAAGAACGTATGACAACACAAGATATCATAAAACCAGAAAATCTGGTTTACACTAAGACCTCGATAATGAACGATAGAAATATGCATTATTGCCCTGGATGTAGTCATGGTGTAGTGCACAAACTTATCGGAGAGGTCATTGAAGAAATGGGAATAAAAGAAACAGTAATTGGAGTTGCTCCTGTAGGTTGTGCTGTTTTTGCATACAATTATTTGGATATAGACTGGCAAGAAGCTGCGCATGGTCGTGCTCCTGCTATAGCAACATCAATTAGTCGTTTGTTGCCTGAAAATTGTGTGTTTACATATCAGGGCGATGGCGATTTGGCTGCAATTGGTACGGCAGAAACCATACATGCTTGCAATAGAGGAGAGAACATTGTGATATTTTTTATCAATAATGCAATTTATGGAATGACCGGAGGTCAGATGGCACCAACAACTTTGGAAGGAATGAAAACAGCTACTTGCCCTCACGGAAGAGATGTAAAATTGAATGGTTTCCCCTTGAAAATCTCTGATTTATTGGCTCAATTAGACGGTACTTGCTACGTTACTCGTCAAAGTGTACATACAGTTCCTGCTATTCGTAAATCTAAAAAAGCAATTCGTAAGGCTTTTGAGAATGCAATGTCTAAGAAAGGAACGTCTGTTGTGGAATTTGTTTCAACTTGTAATTCCGGTTGGAAAATGACTCCTCATCAGGCAAATATGTGGATGGAAGAAAATATGTTTGCGAAATACCCATTGGGTGATTTGAAAGACAAATAAAAACTAGAAAAGAGATGAAAAAAGAAATTATTATAGCAGGTTTTGGAGGACAAGGAGTACTTTCGATGGGAAAAATCTTGGCCTATTCGGGTTTGCTTCAAGGAAAAGAAGTTACTTGGATGCCATCATATGGACCAGAACAACGAGGAGGAACTGCCAATGTAACTGTAATTCTGAGTGATGATAGAATAAGTTCTCCT
>JAGCIZ010000343.1 GCA_017648235.1 Paludibacteraceae bacterium | reverse complement strand
GATCGCTTCTTTTTTTGTAACACAAACCTGATCTCTCAAATCTGCATCTCTTCATTCAAACCCTGAACTCTTTCAGAGCGAAAAGGATTGCAAAAGTACAACCTCTTTTTGTTTCCGCCAAATATTTTTCAATATTTTTTTTACCTTTTTTTAACTAAAGAACAACTCCTCGTTCCCCGAAAAAGCAGTTGCAAAAGTAGACCTTTTTACCTCTACCACCAAATATTTTTACATGTTTTTTTGAAAAAATTACAACAACCTAATAACCACATATTTACAAAAGAAAAATTATAGACCTCTTATGTAAAACTAAATACTTATGGGCAACATTATACGAAAAACAGTCCCTTCTCCCAATGTTGTTTCATAAGAAATATCTCCATTTGACATGTTTACGATATTTTTTACAATTGCAAGACCAAGCCCCATCCCACTACTTTTAGTTGTAAAGTTAGGCAAAAACATTTTTTCTCGCACCTCCTCAGAAAGCCCACACCCATTATCTTTTACATCTATAATAAGCATATTTTCTTCATTCCTTAAGTATACATCTATCCTACCTTCTCTTTCAATAGGTACTGCCTGAATTGAATTTCTCAACAAATTATTAAAAACTTGAGTCATTTGAACAGGATCTGCCATTATAAATGTATTTTCTGCAACACTTTTCAACTCTATCTCGACATTTTGATAGTTATTTCTATAAAGTTCAACGATTGAATTCAAGCGTTCCAACAAATCCATTTTCAATGGTTCCATTTCTGGCATAGTTGCAAAATTTGAAAAAGAAGATGCTATTTTTGACAAATTATCAATCTGTTCAATTAATATATTTGCACTTTTTGAAAAATAACTATCAAATTTTTCAGAATCACCATTCTTCAAACGTTGTAATTGTTGAACAGTAAGCTTCATCGGCGTGAGAGGATTCTTAATTTCATGTGCAATTTGCCGAGCCATCTGCTTCCAAACTAACTCTCTCTCCTTTCGCGCCAACATTTCTGCGCTATAAGCCAAATCGTCTACCAAAGCATTGTACTGAGAAATAAGTTTTCCAATCTCGTCACTATCATCGGAACCATAAACAATTTTTTCATTTTTCTTACCAATGTGAATAGTATGAAGTTTTTCCTCAAGTTTCTTGATTGGCAAACCTATCCGCCTTGCCAAGAGAAAACTTACAAAAATAGAAAGTAAAATAAGAATAAGATAAAGATTAATAATAACGAACAAGAAATTAAATAACTTATATTTCAATTCTTGAACACTTCCAAACTCCGGAACGGCAATATAGGCCAAAACCTTCCCATCTCTATTTTTTAAGGTTTGATACAATGATGTATAATGCAAATCTCCGATTCGCTCATAAACCACATTTTCCGTTTCTTTTACCCCAAAATAGACATACGGATTCATCAGCCGACTAGTCAATCCCGTAAAAAAGATAACGGGACGAGAAGTTGCTATTAGTTCTCCCGTTGGCCTATAAAGATGGATATCTGTCTCCAAACGAGCAGATAGATCTTGCAAAAAGAATGCTAGTTCAGTCATTTGTCCAGAAAGAATTTGTCTCTCTTCTAACAAGCCAGAGAGCAGTTTTTGCACATATTGAAGTTTTAGTTGAATATCTCGTTGATTTTCTTCACGAGTGTTATTTACTATAGAAAACGATATAAAAGTAACTACAATAGTTATTCCAACAATAAAGAAGATTGTTAGAGAACGAAATAGACGATTAAATATTGTAGCTGCGCTTTTTACATTATGTAACCTACGCCAAACAAAATAACAAAGTAAACTTATAATGAGGTAAAACAAAAACAAATAAGACAAAAACAAAAGATAGGACAACCAAGACGGATAATCTTTTTCCGAAACTACTATTTGAGTAGAATCACTCTGAGAAAAAACATAAAACATTCTACTTTTCTCAAAAAACACCTCACCTTGTTCTTGAAACCAAAAATCTGTTTCTGAAAACTTGTATTCACCCAGGAAAGACACTAATTCCCCTTTATGATATTTTGCAACAGAAATGTGGGTTGGCAACAAATTGCTTTCTTCCAACAACAAATCAGGATAACTATAACGCAATCTCTCTTTAGAATATATCTCTATATAAATTGTAGCAATTTCTCCATTGTAAAGTGCGTAATTAAATTTACCTAAATATGTAAAAGATTGATTTGAAAAATAGGTGTTGTAGAAATTAGTATTTTCTACTCTTTCGCAATGATTATAAATATCTCCATAACGAGATTCGTAATGTGCTTTTAGTTTCTTGTTTTCTATGTAACTCTTAACCTCATAAAACTGACTTATTTCTT
>JAGCIZ010000342.1 GCA_017648235.1 Paludibacteraceae bacterium | reverse complement strand
GATTTTTAGCTGAGGCGTGATGCCATCTTTGCCACTTACGGCAATTTTTTTGCCACCATCGTCGAGTAGCCATTCGCCATTGAGCGTCCAGTAGTAAACTCCGCTTTCGGCTTTTACACCCACCACTGGCAAAGTGCCATTGGCATCCATGGCGCTGTAGATGATAATAGCGTCGCGCTTGCTAAAGGTAATGGTGTAGCCAAGAATTTTGTCGCCAGAAGCAATAGGAATAACGGCCTCGATCATCTCTTTGCTGTTGATTACATCCACAAGAGTTTTTAGTGAGGAGATGTTGGTATTGTTCTCGGCACAAAGCTTTTCGAGCGCCTCAACACGGCTTTCCAAATCCTCTACTCTATCGAGCAAATCGTTGCCCTCGGGCACCTCACACGAAGCAAGGAACATTGCAACCAGCATGGTTGCATAGAAAAATACTTTTTTCATGATACATAAATATTAAAAATTAAACATAAAATAAATATCTATTCACCCATGGACATAAAAAAAGCGGAGACCTCAAGTTGCTTATCCGCAATACGAGGTCTTCGCACAACCTTAGAGTCAAACAAACAACAAGAAACCTACGCTGATATGAAGACTCGGCTCAACGAACAAGCCAAGATGCAATCATACCCCATAGGCATCTATTGATTAACTTTGATTTTTGACTCTAATTACAAAAGTTGCGAAGTTTCGTATTGCCAAACACAAAGCGTCAATAAACGCTATTCAATATGTCCTGAAACCTACCCTAAAAAAACGAGAGACACATCCCCCAAACAGCGCAGATTCAGTGGCAAAAGTAATACATTCAAAACAAAGAAAAAAATGTGCTAAGTTTTTTCCTTGAATAGGATTACCGCTTGGCTACTTTTCGTTAATTTTGCCCTCTCAAAAAAAAGAACAAGAAAAAAGGGAAAAATATATGGGTGGATTTTTTGGAACTATATCAAAAAATAGTTGTTTAAGAGATTTGTATTACGGTACCGACTACAATTCGCATCTTGGCACAAGTCGAGGAGGTTTGGTTACGGTAAATGAGGGTTCGTTTCAGCGCGCTATCCACAATTTGGAAAACGCCTATTTCCGTAATAAATTTGAGCCAGATTTGTCGAAATTTTCGGGGAATGCCGGCATAGGTATCATCTCCGACACCGATGCGCAACCCATTGTACTGAAGTCGCACCTTGGGCGTTTTGCTATTGTTACGGTAGCTTATATTCAGAACATCGATGAGCTGGAGCAAGAGATTATCGACTCCGGAGCACACTTTGCTGAGTTCAGCCGAGGTAGCATCAACCAAACTGAACTCATTGCGCTACTCATCAACCAAAAACCAACCTTCGAAGAAGGAATCGACCATATGTTTTCTCGCATAAAAGGTTCATGCTCGCTACTTATCCTTACAAGCGATTCAATAATTGCAGCTCGCGACAAACTCGGCCGTACGCCGGTAATTTTGGGCAAAAAAGAGGGCGCCTACGCCATCACAAGTGAGCCTTGCGGATTCTCCAATCTAGGATTCGAAATTGATTACTATCTAGGCCCGGGCGAAATACTTAAAGTAAAGGCCGACTCGTTTGAACAACTTCGTCCTCCTCGCAAAAAAATGCAAATTTGCTCATTCCTATGGGTTTATTATGGTTACCCCGTTTCCGATTACGAAAACATCAACGTAGACGAAGTACGCTACAAAGGCGGATTTGAATCGGGACGAAACGACGAAACAAAAGCAGATTTTGTGGCAGCCATCCCCGACTCGGGCATTGGTTATGCGCTAGGTTATGCAGCCGGAATGGGCATTCCATACAAAAGAGCGATGATAAAATATACGCCTACTTGGCCTCGCAGTTTTACTCCTGCCAACCAAACCATGCGCGAATTGGTGGCAAAGATGAAACTCATACCGAACAAAACCTTGCTCAGAGATAAGCGTGTAATTTTTTCGGACGACTCCATTGTGAGAGGTACGCAACTGCGCGACAACGTAGAGTTTCTCTACGGCTACGGAGCAAAAGAGGTGCACATGAGAATTTCGGCACCACCTATGCTCTACCCTTGTTGCTTTATTGGGTTCACTCGTACAAACTCGGAGCTCGAACTTATCACTCGACGAATAATTCAGGACTTAGAAGGCGACCATACAAAGAACTTAGATCGCTACGCCGACCATAATACACCAGAATACTGCAACATGGTGGAATGTATGCGCAAACGCTTCCGACTAACTTCGCTAAAGTTCAATAGTATCGAGAATATGGTGAAAGCCATTGGCTTGCCTAAAGAGCAGATTTGTACGCATTGCTTCGACGGAAGTAGTTATTTTGATTAATTAAACAAATCTATATTTACTAAAATTATGAATACAATAGAAACTCAAATTGCCGAAAAACTGCTATCAATTAAAGCAGTGAAACTTCAGCCAAACCAACCATTCACTTGGGCTTCGGGTTGGCTTTCGCCTATCTATTGCGACAATAGAAAAACGCTTTCGCACCCAGAACTTCGCAAAACTATAAAAAAAGAGTTGGCTAAACTGGTAAAAGAAAAATATCCTGAAGTAGAAGTAATTGCAGGTGTAGCAACAGGTGCAATTGCTCAAGGTGCAATGGTTGCCGACGAATTGAACTTGCCGTTTGTATACGTACGTTCGTCGCCAAAAGATCACGGATTGGAAAATTTGGTAGAAGGTGATTTGAACAAGGGTCAAAAAGTGGTAGTTATAGAAGACTTGATTTCGACTGGAAAAAGCAGTCTTAAAGCAGTAGATGCGCTCAGAAACTGTGGAGCCGAAGTATTGGGTATGGTTGCAAACTTTTCTTACCTATTTGAAAAAGCAACAGAAAGTTTTGCCGAAAAGAATGTAGAATTAACAACATTGAGCAATTACGATGCAGTGCTTCAAGCAGCATTGATGACAAACTACATTTCGGAAGAAAACTTGCAAACTCTTGCAGCTTGGCGCAAAGACCCTGCTAATTGGAAACCAGCGGAAAAATAATTTTAATTTTTTTTATGACAACTTACGAAAGCAATATAGAAACATTGAATAGTAGCGCAATGTCGGCCTACGAACTTTTTTCTGACCTTAAGAACTTGGAGAAATTCAAAGATCGCTTGCCTACTGACAAAATCAAAGACATTGAGTTTGACACAGATAGTTGTCGTTTTTCAGTTGACCCAATAGGAAAGGTTGGTTTTGTTATTGTTGACAAAGAAGAAGGAAAAACTATAAAATTCGGAGCAGAAAACTCCCCTGTAGAGGCAAACATGTGGATTCAACTCAAAGAAGTTGGAGAAAATGTCACTAAAATGAAATTGACAATTAAAGCCGAATTGCCTTTTTTAATAAAATCAATGGTTGATGGAAAATTAAAAACATTTATCAACCAACTTTCTAAAGCATTGGCATTGGCTATAAATTCAAAATAAAACTATGGCACAAAAACTATGGGATAAAGGCATTGATGTAAACCAAGAAGTGGAAAAATTCACTATTGG
>JAGCIZ010000341.1 GCA_017648235.1 Paludibacteraceae bacterium | reverse complement strand
GCCATTGCTTTCAAAGCAGGTGCTCTTCGGGTCGCTGGGAATGTAACCAAATGGGAGTGACTGACATAGACCAAATTCACTTGAGGAACTTGATTCTTCTGAAGATGAGGAACCTGCGTAACTTGAAGAACTATAATAGGGATCTTCGCCTGGTTCGCATGTTCCGACCACGCACCACCCACGTTCAGAAAGTGTTGTGTCGTATTTCGAAATGCCCATAGAAAGAGCGCAACTTTCAACAGAATCCGTTAAAGCTACTTCAACTTCATAGGAATAACCGAAACAATCCTCATTATGAGGGAACCATTCCCCTCGGCAATATTCGTTCATTTTGTCAACAGAAGGAAAACGAGGGTTTGCTTGTAAAAAAGCTTGTTCAAGAGTGTGCGTGGTTATGTTTTCTGGTAAAGGGCGATTCATCCAAAAGAATGTATATCTTTTTCCATTTGTTGCCATAACATAAAGTGGCTGTGTAGCTTCATTGATTTCCATGATAACAAGGGCAGGAAAAACTTGATGAACTTGGAGTAATTTGTTGAAAAGAAGAACTTGTTTGAGCTGGCGCTGAGCTTGCTAGTACAAATAAAGTAATAATTGTGATTTTTAATTTATTCATAAAAGAGTAATGAAATTTATGTAAGAAAAATATAAGTAAGCGTCTGTTGCAAGTCAATAAAGATTTTGTAAAAAAGGTTTAGGAATTTTCACGTCAAAAATGTCATTCTACTTTTTTATTTGCTAATGAATCCGGGCATTCTCCAACAAATAAAGAAATTATTTTGTACGTTAAAGTGGTGTCGTTTGAACTATTGTCTTGCAAAAAATATTACTTCAAAAAAAACTATGCAGAGATTTGGGCAATTTGGGGAAATAATTTTTTGTGCAAAGACTGGAATCTTTCATAGAGAAAAGTAAATATTTATAAACAAAAGTCTACTAAGCACTATTTTAAACACTTTTTTTCTTTAGTTAATTCATTTTTTCAAAAAAAAACATATATTGAACACGACTTTTCATCTTGGCAGATTTTGCCAGAAAAATGAGGATAAAATGGTTGGTTTCAAGACTATTGCTAGATCCGCTTTGGCAGTTCCGGCATGTTTTGCTTTTTTAACGGGTTGTGATCAAACGCAAAACGTTTCAGATGGAGCGACTCTCCCTAGAGAGGAAACTCTTTATTTATCTGGTCAGCAATGGGGTACCCCTCAATCTTTTAACCCACTTGCTGAAAGTTGGATGGCTACATGGCCAGTAGGCGGTCGCTTTAATTTAATGTATGAACCGCTTATTACTTATAATACATTAAACGGTGCATTAGAGCCACTTCTTGGAACTCTTGTTCCTGAATTATCTAATAATGATAGTATTGTGGTTGATTTGAATCCAGCAGCTCGTTGGAGTGATGGTAAACCGGTTAATTCTAATGACGTTAAGTATATCTTTACAAAGGGCTCTGTAAGTACTGTTGAACAAATCGCAGATATCCATGTAGATACTCTTTATGAAGCTTCTGCAGATACTACAGCTCCTAAGAAAATGAAAGGTGAACGTCTTTCATTTATGGTTGCTAAAGATAAGCGCAATAACCCGCTTTCTGTGATGGATTTGTTGCAAGCAATTCGCATTGTTCCTTCTCATGTATTTGCTGAACTTGAAAAGCAAAATAATGGCGATGTAGCAGAAGTGAAAAAGCTTATGCTTGACAAGAATCCTTTAGATGGAAAGCCACCAGTTGTTTCTGGTCCATATAACTTAAAGGATTATTCTTCAACAAAGATTATTCTCCAACGTCGTGATGATTACTGGGGAAACGCTGCTTTACATGAAGGTAAATTGCCAGCTCCAAAGTACATAGTTCACCCAATTTACAAGTCTAACGAACATAGTACAATTGCTATGCGTGAAGGTAACTTGGATGCTTCTATGAGCTTTATCCCTCGTATCGAAAGAAAAGCAATTTCTGGTATTCATACATGGTATGACCAGGCCCCTTACTTTGTTCCTGGTGCAATGCCTATGCTTTTCATCAATACCACTAAAGAACCTTTGAATAACAAAGTGTTCCGTAGAGCTCTTGCAACAGCTATTGACTATGTTGCTATCAAGCAATTTGCAGTTTCTAAATATACTGCAGAAATCCGCTCTGGTTTGATTATGCCAACCTCTCTTGAAGGCGAATATATCAACGAAGAAGACGTTGATACTTATGGCGTAAAGTTGAACCTTCGTGGTGCTGAACGCGTTAATGCTGTTAAGAAAATGATTGAAGAAGCTGGTTATAAATCAGTATTTAATAAAGATGGTTCTCTTTCTCACATGGAAACTAAAGACGGCAAAAAACTCCCAACACTCTTTATTACTTGCCCGGCTGGCTGGACTGACTGGGAAGCTATTGTAACAATTGCTGTTGAAGGAATGCGTGCTGCCGGTATTGATGTCCGTGAAGGTTTT
>JAGCIZ010000340.1 GCA_017648235.1 Paludibacteraceae bacterium | reverse complement strand
GTATCACATATACGCTTTTATATCATAGGAAAAATGTTTTTTAATGGTTATTCAATATGTAAAGTTTTTATGCTTTTTCAATAAAAATATTCACTACAAAATCTTCGAAGTCAAGCGGTGTAGGGTTATCTATTTTCTCCACCACGCAGAGCGAAGTAGCCAACACTTGCGAAGCGATGTAATCTTTGTGATTTTCTACGGCTTCGGTTATCTCTTTGCGTGCTTCGATGTTCACCGATATTTTGTCAGTGATTTCGTAACCGCTTGTTTTTCTGATGTTTTGAATTCGGTTGACGAGTTCACGAGCAATACCTTCTTGTCTCAATGCTTCGGACACTTCTATGTCGAGAGCAATGGTCAAGTTGCCTTCGTTGGCTACAAGCCAGCCTGGCATATCTTCGGTAGCAATTTCCACATCGGCAATTTCTATGCAAACCTCTCCACTTGCCAAAGCGAGCAAGATGCTTCCTTGTGTTTCGATTGTGGCAATCTCTTCTTGAGCAAGCACGGCAATAGCAGTGGCAATCTCCTTCATTTGATTGCCGTATTTTTTACCCAAGGTTTTGAAGTTCGGTTTGATGCGTTTCACCAATTTGATAGTAGAATTTTCATCAGTAACCACCTGAAGTTTTTTGATGTTTACTTCCGTCTTAATCAAATCGGCAACGTGTTGCAATTGTTTCAAAACCTCTTCGCTCGAAACGGGGATAACAGCTTTTTGCAATGGCTGACGCACTTTTTTGTTTGCCTTTTTGCGCAGAGCCAAAATCATCGAAGTTGCTTGTTGTGCAAGTTGCATACATGCTTCGAGGTTTTGCGAAACAAGTGCTTCGTTGTATTTTGGGAAGTCGGTCAAATGTACCGATCCCTCTCCCGTCAAATCGCAATACAAGCGGTCAGCGTAGAATGGTGCGATAGGAGCCATCAGTTTGCTGATGGTTACTAGGCATTCGTAAAGCGTTTGGTAGGCAGCTAATTTGTCTTTGTCCATTGTTCCACCCCAAAAACGTTTGCGGTTGAGGCGAACATACCAGTTCGATAGGTTTTCTTGAACAAAATCGCTGATAGCACGTCCTGCACGAGTTGGTTCGTAGTTTTCGTAATGCTCATAAACTTCTTTTATCAACGAATTGAGCAACGAAAGAATCCATTGGTCAATTTCGGGACGTTCGGCAACGTTTATTTGTGCTTCGTTGCCACTGAATCCGTCAACGTTGGCATAAAGAGCAAAGAATGAATAAGTGTTATAGAGTGTTCCGAAAAATTTGCGGCGAACCTCTTCCACACCTTCTACGTCGAATTTGAGGTTGTCCCAAGGTGATGCGTTTGTCATCATATACCAACGCAAAGGGTCGGAACCATATTTTTCTATGGTTTCAAACGGATCGACAGCATTGCCCAAGCGTTTCGACATTTTGTTCCCGTTTTTGTCGAGTACCAATCCATTGGAAATCACGTTTTTGAACGCCACGTTGTTTTCTATCATCGTGTGGATAGCGTGTAGGGTGAAAAACCAACCACGAGTTTGGTCCACACCTTCGCTAATGAAGTCCGATGTTCTGTCGGCGTCGTTGTTTTCAAATGGATAATGGATTTGAGCATAAGGCATCGCACCCGAATCGAACCAAACATCAATAAGGTCGAGCTCACGTTTCATTGGTTTACCCGATGGAGAAACAAGCACAATGTTATCGACATAAGGGCGGTGTAAATCAATGTTTTTAGGATCGTAGTTTTCGGAACTATAATTGCCTACTTCAAAGTTTTTCCAAGGATTTTCTGCCATAAATCCAGCTGCAACGGATTTCTCTATTTCACAGAAAAGTTCTTCGATAGAGCCGATGCAGATTTCTTCTTGTCCGTCTTCGGTACGCCATATTGGTAATGGAGTTCCCCAATAGCGACTGCGGCTCAAGTTCCAATCGTTAAGATTTTCGAGCCATTTGCCAAAACGACCTGTACCTGTTGATTCTGGTTTCCAATTAATCGTTTTGTTGAGTTC
>JAGCIZ010000339.1 GCA_017648235.1 Paludibacteraceae bacterium | reverse complement strand
TCATTTATGCTTTCGCTAAATTTGATTCCATTTCAGAATAGATATTTTTACTTTATTTTTTTGTTATTTGTTTCTTTTGTGCCTAATATTCAGAGTTTTAGTAATGCGAGTATCGCTTTTATTTTTTTTCTGATTTCTGTAGCTCAGCTAATAAAGACTTCTCAGGCAGAAAATGTATTCCGGGTTTTCAATAGCACTTTTTTCTTATCTATAGCAGTGCTTTTTAAGGTAGAATATGTCTATTTTTTGCTGTTTTTTATTTTAGCTTTATTGTTTTTAAGAGCATTTACGATTCGAACACTTTTCGCATCGTTATTAGGAATGATTTCTGCTACAATTATTGTGGTTTCTCTACTTTATTTAGGAGATAATATTTTGATTCTACAATCTTACTTTGCTTTAGCAAAACAAATGGGAGGTTTGAATCTTTTTAGTTCTTTGAGTATAGTAAATATCCTAGGAATAGTTTTGCTTTTAATATTTCTAATGTTTTATGTGTTTTCTTTTATATCTAATCGTTATACAAAAAGTATAAACGTGCGATCATGTTCGGCATTAGTGAATTTCTTGTTAGTGGCAACATTTATAGTTTATGGAATTAGTTTGCAACAAATTGTTGATTCTCTTTATTTTATTTTGCTTTTTGTGAGTTATTTTGCTACGCTTTTTTATGTCCATAATAGAAATAAGTTTGCAAATTATTCTTTGATTCTTACTGTTTCTATTGCTTTACTTTATCGTATTACGGAGCTTGTTTTCTAAAAAGAAATGTTTGTAAGTTTAGGATATTTTGGACTTTTTTTAGCCTCGTTTTTGGCAGCAACCATTCTTCCATTTGCTTCAGAAGTGGTTTTCTCAGCACTTGTTTTTGGTGGAGGATTGAATTTATGGAAGTGTGTTTTCTGGGCAACGTTGGGAAATTGGCTTGGAGGTCTAACATGCTATTGGCTCGGACATCTTGGCAAGATAGAGTGGATAGAAAAGTGGCTTAAGATAAACCACGACAGAGTGGTGAATTTTCAGGAAAAATTTCGAAAATACGGAGATTGGTTTGCCTTTCTTTCTTTTCTTCCTGGTATCGGCGACATTATAGCTGTTGCTGCGGGATTCATGCGTTGCCGATTTTGGATTAGTGCATTAGCTATGCTTTTAGGAAAATTTTTGCGTTACGTCGTTTGGATGTATTTGAACGGATTGTTTATTTAAATTGTATGTTTTTTAATATGAATTTTTAATATAATTATTTCCATTTTTCATAAAAAATCATTTATTTTGCCGTCAAGTAACTAATTATAGAAAAAGTAAAAATGAAACAGTTTTTGAAGTATTCAGGAGTTTTTTTGTTGTTGATTGGTGTTGCCGTATTGGTAGCTTACAACGTGGTATCTTCTCCAACTAATGCTTATTTAGTAAGCGCTTTGTCGTTAATAATTGTGGGATTGATTGTTCATGTACTGATAAACAAATATTTGGATTAAGAGAGATTGGTTCTTAATGATTAAGAGAGGGAAATTTCCCTCTCTTTTTATATCCTACGAAGTGTATTTTTCCTTACTTTTGCAGTCGGTAAATAAAAAAAGAATTTGTATGAGATCAATGTATAAACTAGTAGTCGTATTTTTTGCTATAATACTATTTGTTGGTTGCGCTTCAAAAAAAGGTGCATACCAAGCCAATGAGGCACCTAAAGAAATAATCAAAGAGGTTGAGGTGATAAAAATAGATACCGTTGTCATCATCAAAACCGACACAATCATCAAAACCGAGTTTATTGAAAAACACGATACTATCTACATAGAAAAAGAGGTGGAAGAAAAGGTAAGAGAAGAAAAAATCACCTTGGCCGAAGGCGAAAAGAACCAAGAAACAATGACAAAAGCGTTTCATATTGTTATTGGAAGTTTTTCGAAAAAAGAAAATGCCGATAAGTTGCAAGCATCTTATCGCCCAGCCTACGAGCCTACTATTGTAGTAAACGAGCAAGGCATGTTCCGAGTGCTGCTACTCTCGTTCGACGATTATGCTTCAGCAAAAAAGACAATCTTAGAAATTTCTAAAAATATCCCAACCGATTCTTGGATATTGAGACAAAAGAAGTAGAGTTTTACTAAGTTGAGCAACCAGTTTAAACTTACCATTTTAGGCTCCGGCTCTGCCCTTCCTAAAAAAGATCGGTTTCAGTCGGCACATCTTTTGGAAGCCCACAACAAATTATTTTTAATTGATTGTGGAGAGGGGATGCAAATCAAAGCTTTTCAAACGAAAAGTAACCTCAGTCGCTTGGGGCACATATTCATTTCACATCTTCATGCTGATCATTGTTTAGGATTGGTCGGGCTCATCTCTTCGCTTGGGATGACCGGTCACCGCACCAATATTGAAATCCATTCGGCTCCGGAATTAGAGAATTTGTTAAAGCCCCAATTGGATTTTTTTTGTCAAGATTTAGGTTTTGACATTATTTTTCACCCTTTCAATCCAAGAAAAAAAGAAATAATTTTTGAGGATAGAACCTTAATAGTAAAAACTTTGCCTTTGAAACACAGAGTGCCTACTTGTGGATTTATTTTTGAAGAAAAACCTAAAGAAAGACATTTGATTCCAGAAATGATTGAGGCATTCAACATCCCAATCAAAGAACTTCCTTTGATAAAAAAAGGAGGCGATTTCATTACAGAAGATGGCGAAATCATTGAAAACAAGAAACTCACAAGAGATCCTTCGCCTTCGAAAAAGTTCGTTTACTGCTCCGACACACTTTTTCTTCCTAAAATAGTATCGGACATAGAGAATGCCGATTGCCTTTTTCACGAAGCCACATTCTCAGAAGAAGAAGTTTTGAGGGCAAAAAAAACCTATCATTCAACAGCCAAACAAGCAGCAACAATTGCACTTAACAGCAATGCCAAAAAGTTGGTTATTGGACATTTTTCGAGCCGATATCCTAACATAGAAAAAATTATTGACGAAGCCAAAAGCGTTTTCCCGGAGACAATTGCGACAAAGGATGGTCTTCAGATTTATTTCTAATTTTTTACTCTTTTGGCGAGTAGCGACGCCATTTTTCAATCAATGCTTGCATATCATCGGGCAAATCGCTAGTAAATTGCATCCATTTGCCAGTAGTTGGATGCTCAAAACCTAGCGTCTTGGCATGCAACGCCTGACGAGGACACAAATCAAAACAGTTCTGTACAAATTGTTTGTATTTCGCAGTTCTTACTCCTTTCAGAATTTCATCTCCGCCATAGCGTTCGTCATTAAAAAGAGTATGACCAATATGCTTCATGTGCACACGTATCTGATGCGTTCTTCCAGTTTCCAATTTACATTGCACCAATGTTGCATAAGCAAAACGCTCCAACACTTTGTAATGAGTTACTGCATGTTTTGCATTCGGATTTTCGTTTTCATCGTAGATAGCAAAAGACATTCTAATTCGCTGATCACGAGCAATTGCTCCTGTGATTGTACCCTCATCTTCTTTTAACACACCCCAAACTAGTGCATTGTAAGTTCTTTCGGTTGTTTTATTAAAAAACTGCAACCCTAACTTAGTTTTTGCATCACTGTTTTTTGCAATAATCAACAAACCGGACGTATCCTTATCTATCCGATGCACCAAACCCATTTTGGTATAATTTACATCAAGAGAATCTTCGTCTTTCCAGTGCCATGCAAGCGCATGCAGTAGAGTGTTGTCTCTATTGCCCACTCCCGGGTGAACAACTAAATTTGGTTGTTTGTTAATAAGCAATATATCATCATCTTCGTAAACAACATTCAAAGGAATTTCACGAGGAACAACATCAAAATCTGTTTTAGGATGATCAAGAATTATAGCAATATCGTCGTAAGGTTTAATGCGATAGTTTGATTTTACAGCAACTCCATTAACCAAAACAAAACCAGAATTAGCAGCTTCTTGAATACGATTTCGAGAAATGTCGCTCAAATGGTCAACCAAAAATTTATCGATACGAATTGACGTTTGTCCTTTGTCAACTTGTAAACGATGATGAATGAATTTTTCGTCTAAAAAGTCTAATTCTTCCATAAAAAAAATCAGAAAAATTCCTCCTCTAATTCAGTTTCCGATTCTTCGTATAATTTCTCAGAATCCATTGTCAACCAAACATCAATCTTTTTGCCTTGAAGTAAATTCTCATTCGCTTCAGGCGATTGCTGATATATTTTATAAAGTCTCTCCTCCTCTGATGAAATTGGCTCATAGCCATCATACTGAACATTTCCAAGTTCAAACCCGTTTGAGGCCAAAATCATTTGAGCTTGTTGAAGCGAAAGATGAGTTAAAGAGGGAACAGGAACAGTCTCAAGATTTCCATTTTTTCCTACTACTAAGATAAGTCTAGCCCCATCGGCTAGCTGAGTACCAAACGCAACCTCTTTTTCATTATAAAGAACAGAACAAATCAACCCATCGTATTCCGAAGGTTGATAAATCACTTCGCTTATAACAAATCCCAACGATTCGAGCACCGCCTTACCTTGTCGAAATGAAACATCGCTCAAATCCGGCAAGGGAACCGTTTTTGAAATCTTTGAGTTAATAGTAAAATATACTCTTCTGTCTTTTTTTACTAACGAACCTTTTTGAGGATTTTGTTCCAATATCTCACCCGGACGTTTCCCTTTTACATAAGTCGAATCTATCAAAACTCCTACAATTCCTCGTTCCTGAAGAACAACATTTGCCTCCTCTATATATAACCCCGTCAAATCAGGAACTTCGATTTCTTCTCCGTGTCTAGTTGCAAATCGCAAAGAAATAAGCGTTATCAATAGCACAAATAACATTATCAAAAAAGCAACCCCTATATTCTTCCAAAAGAATCCAGAGCAGAGAAAATTCCATGTTTTTTTCCAATCCATAGATGCAATATTTTATTTCTCAAAATTACAATTTTTTTTGATAAAAAACTGATAACAAAAAAAGTAAAGGAAAACCTTTACTTTCTTATATTCAAAAAAAGAAACTTCTTGTCTTATCTAGCGTTTTTGCAATACTCGTCAGAAACTGTAAGTTTTTTTCTTCCGTGAGCACGACGTTTCGCCAACACACGTCTTCCGTTAGCAGTTGACATTCTTTCTCTAAATCCGTGTTTATTTATTCTTTTTTTGTTCGAAGGTTGAAATGTTCTTTTCATGACACTATATTTATTTTAATTAATTCTTCCTCTAATTTTTGGTGTGCAAAGATAGTTATTTTTTTTGTTTTACCAATACATTTAAGAAAAAGGAAACAGTTTTTGAAAAACTATTTTTTTATTCTTAAAGTATCCATTTTTTCTTCTACTTTTGCGAAAATAAAGTAGAGTTTTCTTTATTAAATTCAAGAATAAATTTTGGCAGAAGATAATTTGATAGAAAAAGAATTTAAGTTAGACAGTAACTTAAATCAAACGTTGTTTTATGGAGTAAACAACAAGAACCTCTGTTTGCTAAAGAATCTGAATCCAAATTTGCAAATAGTCGCTAGAGGGAATAGCATAAAAATAAAAGGAGAAGAAGGTTTGGTCAATCAGTTTATTTCTAGCATAAAGAGCATAGAACATCACTGTTTGAAAAATAACACTTTGGAGGAATCCTTTTTAATTGAACTAGCAAAAAACACTCAAGATGCTCCTTGCAAAGCAGAAAAAAATCTTGTTCTTTATGGCATAAATGGACGATCAATAGTAGCACGAACACCAAATCAGCAGAAATTAGTTGCTGCGTTTGATAAAAACGATTTGATTTTTGCTATTGGTCCTGCAGGAACAGGAAAAACTTATACTGCGATTGCACTAGCCGTAAGAGCGCTGAAAAACAAAGAAATAAGAAAGATTATTCTTAGTCGACCAGCTGTTGAAGCTGGAGAAAAACTTGGTTTTCTTCCTGGCGACATGAAAGAAAAAATTGATCCTTACTTGCAACCGCTTTATGATGCACTCCAAGATATGCTTCCAGCGGAAAAACTAAAAGAATTGATTGAACGTGGTATCATACAAATTGCACCATTAGCTTTTATGCGTGGTCGAACATTGAGTGATGCCGTTGTTATTCTTGACGAGGCACAAAACACCTCAGTTCATCAAATAAAAATGTTTTTGACCAGAATGGGTCTAAATTCAAAAATGATTGTAACTGGAGACATGACTCAGATAGACCTTCCTTCTTCGCAGAAATCGGGGTTAAAGGATGCGCTTGAAGTTCTTCAGAATATAAAAGGGATCGAAAAAATTGAATTTGGCCAACAAGACATCATTCGACATAAACTGGTTCAACGCATTGTTGAAGCTTATGAAAAAAGAGAGGCATAAACCTCTCTTTTTTTTGGAGAAATGAAGTTTATTAAAAACAAAAAACACCGACCTAATACGAATCGGTGTTTTTTGTTTATCTCTTCTTTTCTGGCGGAAAGAGAGGGATTCGAACCCCCGGAACAGTTGCCCGTTCACCGCATTTCGAGTGCGGCCCATTCGACCACTCTGGCATCTTTCCTTTTTTGTGATTCAGCTGGGGCTCGAACCCAGGACCCCATCCTTAAAAGGGATGTGCTCTACCTGCTGAGCTACTGAATCTCCCAAAAATGGACTGCAAAAGTACAATAAAAAATTATTTTATCAAATAAAAAGTTGATTTTAATAATTTTCACTTTCTTAAAAGCAAAAGCTCAAAAAAATAAAAAAACAACTGCTTCAGAGCAGTTGCTACAAAGATAAGGATTTTAACAATGCAAACAATTTATGCAACAGTCCATTTGCAACGAACAGGAGAAATAATAGCTCCTTCTTCTTTCAATTGT
>JAGCIZ010000338.1 GCA_017648235.1 Paludibacteraceae bacterium | reverse complement strand
ATTCCTCGTACATTACAATTCTCGTTAATGGGCGCAAGAGATTTGTCCGTAATTTCTACTCCTCCGCCAAATCGTTACCCAATTAGTACAGAAATTATTGATTTCAACGAGAAAATCATAAAAGAAGCGATTGAAAGGGAAATGAATCGTAATGGTCAAGTATTTTTTATTCACAATAGGGTTCAAAGTATTGAGAAATACGCATCTATTTTAAAGAAGTTATTGCCAAACGTACGAATAGGAGTTGCTCACGGGCAACTTCCTCCTGAGAAACTGGAACAAGTTCTTCTTGATTTTATCGATTATGAGTACGATGTGCTGATTGCAACAACTGTGATTGAATCTGGCATTGACATTCCAAACGTTAACACTATTATTGTAAATAAAGCACAATCTTTTGGTTTGACCGATTTACATCAGTTGCGTGGACGAGTTGGGCGGAGTAATAAAAAAGCATATTGCTATCTCATTGCTCCACCAATGAAGAACCTAACAACAGATGCACAAAGAAGACTAAAAGCTTTGGAAAGTTTTTCTGATTTGGGTAGCGGATTCAACATTGCAATGCAGGATTTGGATATTAGAGGTGCGGGCAATATGTTGGGAGCAGAACAAAGCGGATTTATCGCTGATATTGGCTATGAAACATACCAAAAAATTTTGGAAGAGGCCGTAGAAGAACTTAAGTCGGAAGAATTTGCTGATTTATACCAAGAAAAAGAAAAAGATTTTGTTTCCGATTGTGTAATTGAGTCTGATTTAGAACTCATGTTCCCCATTTACTATGTTGAAAATGTGGAAGAAAGAATGTCGCTTTATAGAACGCTTGACAGTATAAAAAATGACGACGAACTTTTTGTTTTTGAGAAAAACCTAGAAGATCGTTTTGGGAAGATACCTTCAGAATCAAAAGACTTAATTCAGATGGTGCGTTTGAGATGGTTGGCTCAAAAACTTGGATTTGAACGACTAATAATGAAGAATGAAATGCTTATAGTTTATCTCTTACCAGAGAAGTACAAGGCCTACTATCAGTCAGAAATATTTGGGAATATTCTGCGTTATATTGCGCAAAATCCCAAAGGATGTCGCTTAAGAGAAAACGACGGGAAACGTTCTTTTGTAATTCAAAAAATTGCAACTATACAACAAGCTTACGATGTTTTGCAAAAGATGAAAGAGGGTTAGAATATCACCTACCGAACATAATTCCTATAAAAAATCGAGGACCATTGATGTAATCATCGCTCCAATTGGTAGCATTGAGCATGTAATCAATTTTTGCAACTGCACTTATGCGCTTTGTAAGTGCGTATTCTACACCAAAAAATGGATCAATGACTAGAAATGGATATTTTCGAAACGAAATATATTGGTTCTCAATGGTGAAATCTTCTTCATAATCATGACTAGATTCTTTTTCTTTATTTATCAATGTTGAGTGTGTGTAGAACCCCCTCCTATCACGCCTCCTACAAAAATCGTTACTTTATCTATTTTCCAATGCGAATCAAGGAGAAGACCTCCCCATCCGATTTTTGCAGATGATGCGTTTGGACCGTATTTATGAGTAGAAACATAACCTTCCATACCTACTCGAAGATGTTTCCCAAATCCTACTCGTATAGCCCCACCAATACCATAAGCCATTCCTTTAAGTTGATAAGGATTTCCGAGTGGTTTGTCCGATAAATCATTGAACTGAAAATTTTTGCTCTGTACATATCCTAAATGAAACATCATTCCTCCTTGATAGCCGCTAAATGCCATTGGGTGACGTTTTTTCTCAGGAATCGTATCAGTCTCTTTGGCTTGTATTTCCAATAGAGAAAAAATAAGGAGTATAGTAAAAAAGAAAATACGTTTCATTGGATTTTTGTATTATTCAAGGTTAAGTGAAGAATCAATTTGGGCTATT
>JAGCIZ010000337.1 GCA_017648235.1 Paludibacteraceae bacterium | reverse complement strand
AAAGATTCTGTAGTAATAATTCCGCTTGTTACAACCGTTAATAAGTTTGCTTTTATAGAAAAAATTTCTGTAATGCCAAAAGCCTACATGAAAGAAATTTGTAAAGGAATTATAGAATTTTTAGAACTGTAAATGAAAATGTAAAATCGTTAGATTTTCCGAAGACCTGTGGCAACAGGGAAAGAAATCAATGATTACTCTGCTAAAGTTAAAGAATTACAAAAGTATTATACAAATGATGAATTAATAGAAGCTATAAATAAACAGAAAAATAGTAAAAAATCAGCAAAATATATTCTTGATAGAATGCTAGAAAAAAATAACACTCCAAAAATTGACGGATTGTTTATCTGTGACGGAAAAGTTGATGGAAAAATACCTGTAGATATATATAAAGAGTACAGGCAAAAAAGTATGCACAATCCTGAATCAAATGAAATGACATTTGGAAAATATGATATACAAAGAGATGAAATAACAGGGAAACCTGTAAAAGATTCTGACGGGAAGACAGTTAGATTACCTAGTAATTATATTGAGCGAGCAGGTGACACAACATATTTTGATTTAGGACAAGACTGGGAAATACAAACAAAGGAATATTGGTTAGATAGACGAGGAAGGCAGATGTTCAAGCTATATAATCGCCCGGCAATAGATGATGCAATTACTAGTGGCAAACAGCTTAGATTCAGCCATGACCCTAGAAAATATCATGATTGTGCACTAGAATGGGAATGGAATTATATAAAGAATAAGTTGAATATAGACGAGTTTGATGTTGATGATGTATTAATCTATAGAGAGGATGGTTTTTGGTATGTTGAAAAATAAAAATCAAATTACATTAAAAGATGAAATGATAAATATTACAAAGCCTCTAAAAGAAATTATTGTTTTACAAGAAAAAATAGGAACAATTTCACAATTAAAAACTGTAATACAATCTTCTCCTTTACATTTTAAATTTGGATTCAAATTCTATAACTATTATGACGTTATTTTTGAATATGAAAATGAAAAAATAACTTGGAAAGCAATCTCTTGTAAAAAAGGAGAAGAAGAAATTACAAATAATAAGTTATATAATCCAATGGAAAGTCAGGAAATAGTAAACGACATAGACAATATTTTAAAGTTGAAAATTCCGCAGAAATATTTGCAAACGTTAAACGGGAACAATTATGAAACCTTTGAAAAAAGATTAGACTATATTACAGTTTCATCAAAACAAGAATTCAGTGAGCTAAAAGGAGCTGAAAAAAATGACAACTTCAAGACAACCGACGAATGCCTTGATTTCATGATTGAAGAAGTAAAAAAGGCATTTGGTTCGGATGCCGAAAACTTTCAAATAATTGACAATTATGATTATCATGGTTGGCATATAAATTTTACATTTGAAGCATACAAATCATTTACAGTAAAAATCATACATGAGCTTGAAGATGGCGCTCAGATTGTAATAGGAAGTGACGAACAAATCAGAAATGGAGACATGGATCATTATTTTAATATACCAATGTCAGCAAAAGATTTTGGAAGATTAACAGCAGAGGAATTCCTGGCTCAATTGAAGCAGAATATCGAGCTAAGGCTCTCATAGATAGCACTGTCAGAAAAGACACAATCTCCATTTGGAGGAATGGGAAGGCAAAGTTTCTTGAGATGCAGATAAGGGAGTCAATAAAAAGTATTGATTCAAAAGCCTATACAACAACATTTTTAAATGTTAAATTGACGACTGAGTAGGAGAAGGATATGGAATTGAAAGCATTGCAGGATTTCAAACTTTACTCAAAGGTGCCGGAAGAGACCATCAAGAAATACTCCGGAAAAATCCCTGAGCAATTTATTGAGATCTGGAAAAGTTACGGTTTCGGCTCGTTCCTAAATGGATTTCTCAAATTGATTAACCCTGACGATTATAGCGATTTCGTAAAAAAGTCATATTTTGAGAAAAATTGCATACCATTATTGATAACAGCTCTTGGAGATATAATTGTTTGGGAAGAAAATGCTTATTTTTTTATAATACAATATAGATATAATAATTTCTCGGCTTTAGCACGTGGATACAGAGTTTTTGCAAAGTTGCTTGAAGAAACTGGATACTTTTATGAAAAGGCTAATCTAAAGAATATAAAAGAAGCATTGAATATGTTAGGAACTGTTTCTTACGATGAGTGCTATGGTTATGTTCCACTACTATCTTTGGGTGGTGCGGAAAAGCCGGAGAACCTGCAGAAGGTGAAGCTGCGAGAGCATCTGGAACTCATGTACCAAGTGCAGGGAGAGATTTAGAGTTCTAGGAAACACAGGGAAGAAGCGGTAGCAACAATAAATGTCTGGCTAAAAAAAGCTGAAAACCAATACAAGGAAATGGAGCCTACCGGCCCGAGACGGAGGAGGGCAGGAAAATCCTTGCCCACGAGCTGACCCACGTGGCGCAGAACAAAAAGCGGGAGGAGTACAGAGGAGCCAGTAGGGAAGAGCTGGAAGGGGAGGCGGAAGCAGTACAGGCATTGTTCCTCCAGGCTCAGCTTTTTCAAGATTATTGTTCAATAATAATAAGGTAGATTATTATGTCGTTAAAAAATAAAAAAATATTTGTAGCTTTAACACTCCTATTGATTTCATTATTTTCCATTTCATGTAATGAAAATAAATTAAAACTAAATGCTGAAGAACTGAAGAATTGTGCTAGATGGAATTGGATTGCACTGACCGATACAAAAAAATGGACTAAAAAGGCAGAAGCATATTTTACGTATGTGCCTGGAAAAAAAATAAGCAACAATGAATTAGCGGATGAAGAACTATTATTATGTGGAACTTGGCGGCCAGTTTATCTTTCACCACATTTTTATGAGATTGCTGAACCTTATAAAAATCAATATGTAAATGCAGATAGCAAAGGAAATGTTTTTTTTTGTAGAGACGGAACTGGCTATATAGAAAACACAGCTTTTTCTGAGAGGCATAATGTCTTATTCAATTATATTTTGAACTTTGGATGGAAAATAAATAAAAAGAAGCTTTTTATAACTCCCCTTTCTATACAAGAAATAAAAAAGGAGTCAGATGGAACTTATAGCTTTATTCAAACTTATAAGTACTCGTCTAAAAAAGATTATTGTATAGGAAACATAAATATTGATAATATATATTTGATACAAACAAAAAACTGGAATTTTAATGCAATCCCGGTTATCGATTCTTTTATTTACAAGAAATATGGCATAAAAAAGATTGGAGATGATTGTATTCGTTATAAATATACATGGACAGAAGACTGGGGAGAACCTATTCTACAGAATTACATAATGGCTAATGAAGGATACTCATTAGAAGAATTAGAAGCCATGCCATTTTACAAATAAATTGCCGGCTGATTGGCCTGGGGCTGTGAGATACAAAAGTAAATGGTACAAATTGGCGATATCATTACATGGGAATACGAAAGCGGTAAGGTTGATAAAAACAATAAACCAATATATGAATACCACGCATCGATATGGAAAGGAAATGATGAAATATGGGAATGTATGGATCCGAACGGGGTTCGAACAAGACAATATAGTACGTATTATAAATGGATGAATGAACATAATCATAAAATAAATAAAGTCAAATATTTTAGATTCAAGGAGTCATAAAAATGAAAAATCGAATTACAAGTATTACAAGAGTTATGTTTTGTAATTTTCTATTATTACTTTTATTAAGTTGTTCAAATATTCAAAAAAATGACGTTAATTCTTTTATTGAAGAATACATCAATACCGTATCTTCTGAACATGCAAAGTATAAATCCAATATTACAGAAAAAATGAAAAACTATTATATGGATTATGAAAACAAAGAATTAGCAGAAATGCCAGAATTTCTTGAAATAGGCCCCTTTAGAAATAATGTGTTGATAATCAATAATTATACAATAATATCAATTAAAGAAATTAATGATGTAAAAATTCCTGGATGTAGATATATTTATGATGTTGATGTTCAGTTTGAAATTGAAACAGAAAATGGTATCACAAAACAAAAAATTGCTAACTATTGGGTAACATACTATAAAAATAAATTTTACATATATGGAGACAATTTCTTACAAGATATTTATATATTAAAAAAGGATATAAATTAAAAAGTGGAAATCTTATATACTTTCTCAAAGTACAATACACATGGAGTGGTATATAAAGACGATAGAAGTGAAAAATCTCCTTCCTACTTTCATAATATAGATTATCATAAATTATTCGAGGAACAAAAATGAAAACATGGCAGACAAATCGTAATAAAAATGAAAAACAATTAGTAAAAGCAAAAAAGAATACAGTAAATCAAACTTGGGCTCCATTTTCAACCAGAACAAAACCAGATATTCAGGCATATTTAGATTTTTCTAAATTTAATAAGGGGATTGAAATCAAATGAGAAAGAAATTGTTCATGATAATTTCTTTAGTAACAGCCTTCTGCTTATTTTCATGTAATTCGCAGACTCTTGACAACTATAATGGTGTTATCTTAACTTCTGAAAAATATCCATTTTCAGATAATTGGTCTGATTTATCAAAAGAAGGAGAAGTCTATTTATTTTATAAACTTAAAAATATTAATGGAACTGAAATCATAACCAATTTCTTCTATTCTCTGAAAACTAATGAGAATGAGTTTCTATATCTTGGGGGGTTTGATGTTTATAAAGGATTTATAAATAATAGGAGAAAACAATTTGTAAAACGAAGCGCCATTTCAAATAAAAGCAAATTCATAAAAGAAGATTTAGTTGGAATATCTAAAAAACTATTGGACGAACCTTTTGTCATAATTGGAATTGTTCAAGATGTTGATGATAAACAGTTGTTCGAAACTGAGAGTCTTGCATTCTTCTACATAGACGAAAAGAATAAATCCATTGTAGAATGGTTTCCTGAGTTGTAAATAATTTTATGGAATTCTATGATATGAAAATTCATACTGTAAAATATTCCAGATGCACAGGAGGAAACAATGGTGGAGCGGGTGCTGTTCAGGGACCGGAAGCATCCCGTGGACAGGGTGATAATAAATGACTTCAACAGGAGGAGCGGTGCAGACCTTGGGGAAGTGAAGATAGTGTATGGGCCTGCAGCAGACGAATACACCCGTAGCCATCATGCCCTGGCACTGGTGCAAGTGACTTATTCACAGGCTCAGGTGTTACAGCCTCAGCAAATGGTATAGAAAACATAGAAAGAGGATTCAATAACTACAAGGGGTTTGATATTTCAGAGATGAGAGATTATCGAAATATCAAGATATTCAGATTTGAAGTCATCAATGACGCTTCAAAAAAGATTAAGCGAGTCTATGTAAAGGAGCTAAATCAATGAGTGTAAATTTTGAATATAATTTTGAGGAATTAGAAAATGATGAATTAAAAATAAATGGTAAAAGAACAGATTCTTTTGGAGGAGAAGTCTGGGATTCAATAATAATAAAAAAATCCTGGATTTCATGGATAATAACAACATTAAGAACCGCCACTATTGATGATTATGAAACATGGAAAAAAATTATAAAAAACAAATATGATAATTGTGAGTTAATGTTAATTATGAATCCAAGGGAAACAGACTATTCATATTTAAAAATACTTCCATTTTGGTCAGAAGAAAAGAAAACTACTCCTGGAATAGAGATTCCTTATTTATCATGGAATAAAACAAAACTAATGTCAGAATTCATAGAACCATTTTTAGAGGATTTATCAAAATTTCTGTCAGAGGAAGAAAGAAACAAATTGCCAAAACCATGGAATGAAAATGAAAAAGGTGAAAAAAAAGCGTCCGACGAGGGAAGAATTTCTTTGAGATTTGTAGAAGAAATTGACCCGGAAGATTATTTTGGAGCAAAAAAATAGGAGGAAAAGTATGGATTTTTCTTTTAGAATTGAGGAATTAGAAGTATTGAACGAGCTTTTGACAAATCAGTAGCCAGAAATGATTATAATTTTAGTATTGATGGATTAGAGTCAACAAAGGATATTCTGCTCTAACAAGGCAACAAAAGGATTTTTTCGATAAAGAAATTTT
>JAGCIZ010000336.1 GCA_017648235.1 Paludibacteraceae bacterium | reverse complement strand
TGTTAGAAAATACTGGTTATCTAGATGCTCAAATGCTTTGGGTTATTTTGGCAAGTGTAATAACTTCTGGAGTGATTCTTTTCTTAATGCATTGGATATCAAAGAACGAGGATTATAAAATAATTCGGTGATAGAAAAAAAAGAATAAAATAAAATGCTAATCATTATCTTTGCACTTTTGGTGCTGAAAAATAAAAATATATGGAAATAGTTGTTAGTGGAATCCGTCCAACGGGAAATCTTCATTTGGGGAATTATTTTGGTGCAGTTCGTAGTTTTTTGCAGATGCAAAACGAATACAATTGTTATTTTTTTATAGCAGACTGGCATTCTCTCACTACGAGACCTAAACCTGAAGATATAATTAGTAGTGCAAATACGATTTTAGCAGAATATTTGGCTTGTGGAATTGATCCTGAGAAGGCAACTATTTATGTTCAAAGCGATGTAAAGGAAGTGCTTGAATTGTATCTTTTCCTCAATATGAATGCTTATTTGGGAGAAATGGAGCGATGTACTACTTTTAAAGAAAAAGCACGCAAACAACCAGAAAATGTTAATGCTGGCCTGCTTACATACCCAACGCTTATGGCGGCTGACATTTTGCAACATCGAGCTGTAAAAGTTCCAGTAGGAAAAGATCAGGAGCAAAATATGGAAATGGCCCGTAAGTTTGCTCGACGTTTTAATACGATGTATGGAGTGGATTTCTTCCCCGAACCACAAAATTTTTCATTGTCGGCAAAAGCAGTTAAAATTCCAGGACTAGACGGATCTGGAAAAATGGGAAAAAGTGAAGGCAACTGTATTTATCTTAAAGACGATGCAGAAACTATTCGTAAAAAGGTAATGAAAGCAGTTACAGATTCGGGTCCAACAGTTCCAAATAGTGAAAAACCTGAAGTAATCCAAAATTTATTCACTTTCTTGGAAATTGTGTCAACAAAAGATACTTATGATTTCTTTAACGAGAAATGGAATGATTGCTCTATTCGTTATGGTGATTTGAAAAAACAACTTGCAGCGGATATCGCAGCTTTCAATGAACCAATTCGTGAGAAAATAGAATACTATGCAAACAACAAAGCTCTGTTGGAAAAGATAGCACGTGAGGGAGCAGAAAGAGCTCGAGAGAGTGCTTCAAAAACACTAGCCGAAGTGAGAAAAATAATAGGTTTTCGTTAATCGAAAACCTATTATTTTTTTTCTTAAAATTCTAAATCACCATTGATTTCTTCTTGCCAAGGTAGCCCACTTTCGGCAACTTTTTTCAAGAATGGATCTGGGTCAAATTCTTCGACATTGAATACGCCAGGTTTCTTCCATTTTCCGGTCATAAATAGATATGCACCCGTCATAGCTGGAACGCCTGTAGTATAACTTACACCTTGAGTACCAGTTTCTTTATATGCTTCTTCATGACTGCAGTTGTTGTAGATGTAGTATGTTTTTTGTTTTCCATCTTTTATCCCGCTTATGCGGCAACCAATCGAAGTCCATCCTTTATAGTTTTCTCCTAAATCTTGCGGATTAGGTAATACTGCTTTTAAGAACTGAATAGGAACTATTTTTTGTCCGTTATAATCAATCTCGTCAATTCGAGCCATTCCAATATTTTGAATTACTCGCAAATGAGTCAAATACTCTTGGCCAAAAGTCATCCAAAAGCGAGCACGTTTGATAGTCGGGAAATTTTTCACCAAACTTTCCAATTCTTCGTGATAAAGAAGGTAAGATTCTTTTGGACCAATTTCTGGATAATTAAGAGGTTTATGGATGCTCAATGGATCAATTTCCACCCATTCTCCATTTTCCCAAAATTTACCTCTTTGAGTAATTTCGCGAATGTTGATTTCAGGATTGAAATTTGTAGCAAAAGCTTTTCCATGATCTCCAGCATTGCAATCAACAATGTCAAGATAATGAATTTCATCGAAATGATGTTTTGCTGCATAAGCAGTGTATACGCTTGTAACTCCAGGATCGAATCCACATCCAAGAATTGCTGTTAAACCTGCTTTTTCAAATCTATCTTTGTAAGCCCATTGCCATGAATACTCAAAGTGAGCTTCGTCTTTTGGCTCATAATTGGCAGTGTCCAAATAGTTGCATCCGGCTTCCAAACAAGCATCCATAATGGTAAGGTCTTGATAAGGAAGCGCAACATTTATTACCAATTCAGGTTTGAAATCGTTAAACAATGCTACCAATTCGTCTACATTGTCGGCATCAACTTGTGCTGTTTGTACCTCTACATTGTATAGTTTTAGCAAGTCTTCTTTAATAGCGTCGCATTTGCTTTTTGTGCGACTCGCCAACATTATTTCTGTGAAAACATTGTTGTTTTGTGCAACTTTGTGAGCAACTACAGTTCCAACACCACCTGCACCGATAATTAAAACTTTTCCCATTCTTTTTTTTGTTTTTTTAATTCTCGCAAAGATAAGAAAAAGTTCACGAGTGGTCTGTAAATTTATTACTTTTGCCTATTATTTTAATTCACTGAAGAAAATGAAAAATAAATTACGCAGTTCGGCTTGTACCGAAGGTCGTCGCATGGCAGGTGCTCGTGCGTTGTGGGTAGCCAATGGAATGAAACGTGAGCAATTCGGTAAACCAATTATTGCTATCGTCAATTCGTTTACGCAATTTGTGCCTGGTCATACGCATTTGCACGAAATAGGTCAGATAGTTAAAGCAGAAATCGAAAAACTTGGTTGCTATGCAGCTGAGTTTAATACTATAGCTATCGACGATGGTATTGCAATGGGACACGACGGGATGCTTTATTCGTTGCCAAGTAGAGATATTATTGCCGATTCGGTGGAATACATGGTCAATGCTCATAAAGCCGATGCAATGATTTGCATTTCGAATTGCGATAAAATCACTCCGGGAATGCTTATGGCAAGTATGCGATTGAATATCCCAACGGTTTTTGTTTCGGGCGGACCAATGGAGTCACACAAGATAAACGGTGAAAATGCCGATTTGATTACAGCAATGATAAAAGCTGCAGACACTTCAGTGAGCGATAAACAAATGGAAGATATCGAAGCTTGTGCTTGTCCGGGTTGTGGAAGTTGTTCGGGAATGTTCACCGCAAATTCGATGAATAGTTTGACGGAGGCAATTGGGTTTTCATTGCCGGGCAATGGAACGATTTTGGCAACTCACGTCAATCGCATACAACTGTTCAAAGATGCAGCTGCGTTAATTGTTAAGAATGCGTTGAAGTATTACGAAGAAGGCGATGAAAGCATATTACCAAAAAGCATTGCAACAAGAAGTGCTTTTTTGAATGCAATGACTTTGGATATTGCTATGGGAGGTTCGTCGAATACAATTTTGCATCTTTTGGCTGTTGCCAATGAGGCAGAAGTCGATTTCAAAATGACGGACATCGATGCGTTGAGTCGTCGTGTGCCTTGTTTGTGTAAATTGTCGCCAAACACGCAAAAATATTCGATGCAAGAATGCAATCGTGCAGGTGGAATTTTGAATATTATGGCAGAATTGGCAAAAGCTAATTTGCTAGACCTTTCATGCAAACGAGTGAATGGCTCTACTTTGAAAGAAGATTTGGAAAAATATGACATTACTGCTAATTTGACTGAAGAGGCAAAACGTATTTATTCGAGTGCACCTGCAGGAGTGTTTAGTAATAAAATGGGATCTCAAAACAAAACCTATTCGTCGCTCGATGTAGATAGAGTGTCAGGTTGCATACGTAATGTGGAAAATGCTTATAGCAAAGATGGTGGTTTGGCTGTGTTATTTGGAAACATTGCGCAAGATGGTTGTGTGGTGAAAACAGCTGGGGTTGATGAAAGCATTTGGCATTTTAAAGGTACTGCAAAGGTTTTCGATTCGCAAGAGTCGGCTTGTGAAGCTATTCTGGACGGAACGGTTCAGAGTGGTGATG
>JAGCIZ010000335.1 GCA_017648235.1 Paludibacteraceae bacterium | reverse complement strand
TTCGTCGAGCAAATCAAATGGGTCTTTCCCTTCTCGGTCCATTTTATTGACGAATACGATTACTGGAGTTTTACGCATACGGCAAACATTCATCAGTTTGCGTGTTTGAGTTTCAACGCCTTTTGCAGAGTCAACTACAATGATTACGCTGTCGACAGCAGTTAGTGTACGATATGTGTCCTCTGCGAAATCTTGATGGCCAGGAGTATCCAAAATGTTTATTTTGAAGTCTTTATACTCAAATCCCATCACCGAGGTGGCAACGGAAATTCCACGTTGTTTTTCTATCTCCATCCAGTCAGAAGTAGCAGTTTTCTTTATTTTGTTGGATTTTACTGCTCCTGCCACGTGAATTGCTCCTCCAAAAAGCAATAGTTTTTCGGTAAGAGTTGTTTTTCCTGCATCGGGATGCGAAATAATAGCAAACGTTCGTCGGCGTTGTATTTCTTGTTCTAATGTCATAAAATTCTTTTTTTTGGCTTGCAAAGATAGTGAAAAAGTAGGTTGCAGAAAGCATTGTTGAGGAACATCCAAATGGCAGATTTTTTGTAGAGAAAAATGTTGTAGTATTGAGAGAAAGAAACGAAAAATGCCAAAAAAATGCTATTTTTGTCGGTTGAAAATTAAAACTTTATAGGGTAATGAAAAGAATTTTTATTTCGCTTTTGGCGATGATGTTGGTCTTCTCTGCTTCGGCGCAAGATTCGCTCCGTTTGTACAAAAAAGATGGTTCGGTTTTTTCCTATGCTTTGACGGATGTGGATAGTATCAAGTTTGTAAAAAAAGCGGAGGTTGTTACTGTTAATTCTATTTCGCTTAATAGAACGGCAATTGGACTTTTGCAAGGTTATGATTATACACTTTTAGCCGATGTAGATTATGAAGAAACTGCTCCTACTGTAAAATGGCAGAGTTCGGATTCTTCCATTGCGTCTGTAGATGCTAATGGTCGTGTCTCACCTTTGAAATCAGGCTCAGCTACCATTACAGCCTCAGCAGGTGATAAACAGGCATCGTGTGCTATTACTGTTGTTGCTAATGGAGAGTCGGTTTATCGCCATGGTTATTCGGAGTTGAGTGCCGACGATAAAGCCATTTACAACTATGTGTTGAGACAAATTCTTGCATTTGAGAACAATGCTACGGCGTATTCGGACATCAATCATCGTGTTTATTTGGATTTCTATTCGCAAGGAATAACAGTGGATCAAAACAAAGTGATGAAAATCACAAATTTGATTATCAAGGATGTACCTGAAGCGTATGTTTTGGTAAATTATATTTATCGTTACGATTACAATACTTATCAATATTATTTGCGTGTAAAAATATCTTGTACTCCAGAAAATTACGCATCAGAAATGGCGCAAATAAATGCTGCTTGCAATTCAATAACAAGTTCTATTACGCCATCTTCTACGGAGTTTGAGAGAGCAAAAATCATTCACGATGGTTTTATCGATTGGTCCGATTATGGAGGTATTAGTAATGCTAATTGTGGGGATATTACTGGATCATTCATTACACGAAAAGCTGTTTGTGAAGGATTTTCGCGTGCTTATCTGTTGCTTTGTCAGCGTGTGGGACTTAAGTGTGTGTACGTAACAGGAGCTATGATGACTTCTACCGATCCTGAAACTTGGGGCAACCACGCTTGGAATCTTGTAGAAGTAGACGATGTGTGGTATTTGATGGACATAACAGGCGATGGCGGCTTCCCCGGTATGTGTGGTTATAGTTGTTTCTTGCTTGGTACCAATTCATACTCATCGAGTTATAGGTACGAAGGTACGGGCGGATCTGACGAAAACATAGGGGACGTATCTTATACTGCTTTGCCTACTGTCTCTACTACCAACTATGATTGGGCTGAAAGGCCATAAATGACGAAACAATTATTAACAAAACAATATAAAGAAAATGAAAAAGAATTTTTTATTTGTAGCAATGCTTTTTGCTACATTGAGTTTAGGATTCGTAGGTTGTGAAAAATCTGACGACTTACTAGAAAATGGTAATGAAGATATGGATATTTCCATTAATTCCGATTCTATAGTAGACAATCTTTTGCAGGACATTGACCCAAATGGAAATGTAGTAGATTCTAAACCTACTGCTCCTGCATTGCCAGAGTTTATAGCTACTGGTGGCTCATCTGATACGTGGTATAGCAGCGTAACACTATGGGGTAGATTGAATCCAGATAAGTTTACAAGTATAAAGGAGTGGGGAATAGAGTGTTCTACAAGTAAACAAGAATTGTTATCTCATAAAGCTACCAAGAAGAGTTCTGTGGCTGGTTTTGTAGGAGAAAATAATGACGAGTTTTTCGTGTTCTTTAGAGGTGTTGGGAATGGAAAAAAACTCTATTACAACGCTTATGTACAGACAAACGATATGCAGTATGTTTATGGTAATATAGATTCAGTGCAAATGCTTGTAAAACTAACTGTAGAATCTAATAATACTTCGTATGGTACTGTAAAAGGTTCTGATTATTACAAAGTGGGAGAGGAAGTTACAATTACTGCTACTCCAAGTAGAGGATATACTTTTGTAAAGTGGAACGATGGTAATACTGATAATCCTCGAATTATTACTGCAGAAAAAACAGATATAACTTATACGGCTAATTTCGAATTGTTTGTATCTGGTACTGAAAATG
>JAGCIZ010000334.1 GCA_017648235.1 Paludibacteraceae bacterium | reverse complement strand
TTCGGGCAATACATTATTTGAAAAGAAAAACGCACCAATAGAAAGCATTATCACACTTATCAAAAGCGGCAACACTATTCTAAAAAGAGAAATTCCTGCCGACTTCATTGCCAAAAGTTCAAGTTTTTCGCCCATATCTCCAAATGACATTAGCGAAGCCAGCAAAACAGCTAAAGGCAATGCCAATGGAACAAGAGAAAGTGCAGAATAAAGAAAAAACTCAAACAGCAGAGAGACATCAAAACCCTTCCCTACCAAATCGTTGACACGCATCCATAAAGTCTGCATCACCACAATGAAAAGACAAATGAAAAATGTGGCCAAAAACGTAATAAAAAAATTGCGCAATATGTAGCGGTCTAACTTTTTCAAGATTGAGTTTTATTTGGATGCAAAGATAATGAAAACTTGCGAAGTTAAAGATACAACTCTACCTATCACACATAGGTAAAAACCTATCTATTCATATACATATCAACCTCGCCGTTTTGCAAAATTTCAATCGATTTTATCAGCATTTGATCTTGCTCGTTCATAACCTGAAAATAAGCCGAAGAATCCCATAAATCACGAGCAATAATTGCCTTTATCAAATTTTCTATCATTGATTTCGAACGGTCATATTGAGACTGTTCAAACTCAATACCAGCAGCTTGAGCATTTTTTTTCAGATTACAAAGTAGAGATTCTTCTACTCTATAGTCACTCGCAAAATCTTCTATATTTTTATAATTTCTTCTCACCATCTTTTCATTTTCAAGAAAGTATTTCGCGATTGTTTTATTCAAAACGCCTTTAGCTATGATATTTTGATAATAATCTGAAAAACTAGTTGTATCCAACGGAACAAACACATCAGGCATAATACCACCTCCCCCATAAACTACACGCTTTTTTATCAACGTTTCATATTTCAACGAATCGGGAAAATCAATACTATCTGCACATTGTAATTCACCCCTTGAGAGTCTGTTTTCCAAATCATGATAATATTTTTCCACACCTTCGTTGTAAGGGCGCTGAATCCAACGTTTTGTAGGTGTAAGATAACGAGAAACCGTTAGGCGAATTACAGAACCATCATTCAACGCCAAAGGACGCTGAACTAAACCTTTAGCAAAAGTTCTCCGACCAACAATCAATGCTCTATCCCAATCTTGCAATGCTCCCGCTACAATTTCGCTAGCCGAAGCCGAATATTCATCTACTAGAACTATCAAATCGTTGTTTTCATATTTCCCTTTTTTCATTGTTCTTTCCTCATCGAGCAAATCTCCGCTTTCTTGCGTATATACAATAGTTCTTTCGCCCGAAAGAAACTCATCGGTCAGTTCCAATGCTGTTTTCAACAAACCTCCTCCATTTCCTCTTAAATCAAGAATAATATAAGAAAAAGTCCCCAATTTACTCATCGCAGAATGAAATTCAGACATTGTTTGAAGTCCAAAACTATTAAGTTTGACATAAGCCGTTTGTTTATCAACCTTATATGCTGTATCAAGTGTATAAACAGGTATTTTATCTCTTATAATATGAAACGGAATAAGAT
>JAGCIZ010000333.1 GCA_017648235.1 Paludibacteraceae bacterium | reverse complement strand
GTCGTGCTTCGCATGCCCAATCTTCTTTGTGGCTCAAAGCACCGAATTTTCCAAATGCGTCGGCCGAAAAAAGCACTTTCTCTCGGCTTTCGTAGCTTACCATCACCTCTGGCCAATGCACCATTGGGGCACCAAGGAACGTAAGCATATGTTCTCCCAGTGAGAGCGTGTCGCCCTCTTTTACAATAATGGTTTTCTCAGCGAAGTCTGCATTGAAGAACTGTGGCAACATTTGCACGGCTCGTGCAGATGCCACTATTTTTAGTTCGGGATATTTTTCTGTAAGGCGAAGAATTTCTCCTGCGTGGTCGGGCTCAAGGTGATGCACCACAAGGTAATCGGGTTTTCGTCCGCAGAGGGCTTCTTCGAGGCGGGCAAACCACTCACTGCCAAGGCGGCTGTCTGCCGTATCCATTATGGCCACCTGCTCGTCGATGATGAGGTACGAATTGTACGAAATGCCATTAGGCACCACGTACTGACTCTCGAATAAATCCAGCGTCACATCGTCCACGCCGATGTATTTGATATTTTCTGATAGGTTCATAGTTCTGATTTTTTTTGTTTCAGACAAAATTAGTAATTTTCTTTTTTTACCTTTGTGTCTGTTATTTCAAAAAAAACAAACAATATTTTAATATTTATGATGAAGAACAGCTTTTTATTCATAGCAGCACTTTTTGCAGCATTAAGTTTAGGGTTTGTTTCTTGCGAAAACCCCGATGATGAACCCGGTTTTTCTCTTGAAAACGTAGAACAAGATGATGCTAATTCCGATAAAGAGAACGAAGAAGGTTCTACCGATGGAGATGGAACTACACCTTCTGCTCCCGAAGAACCTATGCTGGTAGCCACAGGTGGTGCCACCGATGTGGAGTACAGCCGCGTGACGCTGTGGGGCCGACTGAATACGGACACTTTGGTTTTCTTTCCTAAAGTAAAGTGGGGAGTAGAGTGTTCTGCAAGCAAGGAAGAGATAACTACTCATAGTGGCAAGAAAAAACTCTGTACTACCGACTTGGTAGGCGAAAATGCCGATGAGTTTAGCGTAGAACTTACTGAGGTGGGTTATGGCAAAATGCTTTACTATAATGCTTACCTTTTGATTAACGACATAAAGTACGTTTACGGCGAGGTGGACTCAGTGCATATGGACGTAAAACTTACGCTGAAAACCAACGACAGTAACTATGGTGAGGTAACGGGTACCGTTTGCCACGATTACGGTTCCGAAACCACCATTACCGCTACACCAAAGGAAAACTGTTACTTTACAGGCTGGAGCGACTGCGATAGTAAGGAACTTACCCGTACGGTACAAGTGAACTCCGATACAACCATTACGGCTATTTTCTCAAAAAAACCGTACTTGACTGTGAATAGAAATAATAGCTACGGCACAGTAACTGGCTCGGGCTATTACGACGTAGGTGCGGAAGCAACCATTACCGCTACACCAGAGGAAAACTATTACTTTACGGGATGGAGCGACTGCGATAGTAAGGAACTGACCCGTACGGTACAAGTGAAGTCCAATACAACCATTACCGCCAATTTTGCAAAAAAACCGTACTTGACTGTGAAAAGAAATAATAGCCACGGCACAGTAACTGGCTCAGGTTATTACGAACCCAATACGGAAGTTACTATTACTGCTACGCCGAAAGAATATACGGAGTTTGTGCAGTGGAGCGATGGTAATACAGAAAATCCACGTACGGTTACCATAACTTCCAATGTAACTTATGTTGCTGAATTCAAGGTGTCATATACAAGCAATTTCACTCCAGCTGCTTTCTCTGTGTCTGCCGATAAGCAGGTTTATTTTTCTCCTGGCAACTTGCAGCTTATTCAGTCTTCTGGTACGTGGCAGTTTGCATCTTGTCAGTTGGAGTTTATAGGTACCGATAATGTGACAGGCGGAAAGGAAACTTTTGATGAGTATGGTTATGACTGTATAGGTACAGCCTTGGCTGATAAGCTTGATTTGTTACGTTGGAGAACAAGTGCTGGTTCTTTCGTTGATTGGGGTACTAAGCAAATAGGAAGTGATGCTCCTAATACATGGCGTACTTTGACGCTTAGAGAGTGGTCTTATGTAGTATTTTCTCGTCCAAATGCAAGTTCTCTACGTGGTGTCGCTCAGGTGAATGGTGTAAATGGTTTGATTCTTTTGCCCGATGGTTGGACTTGCCCAGCAGGCATTACCTTTAAGTCAGGTTTCCATGATGATTATGGAGTAGATTATTACGCTGCTTACCAAACTTTCACAGCCGAC
>JAGCIZ010000332.1 GCA_017648235.1 Paludibacteraceae bacterium | reverse complement strand
TCGTTTGATTTCTGTACTTAAGCGTATGGGTTATAAGATTGCAATTCTTTCTGGAGGATTTACATATTTTGGTAACTATCTGAAGCAGAAATTTGGTATCGACTACGTTTATGCAAACGATTTGGAAATTGTAGATGGAAAACTAACTGGACGTTATTTGGGCGATATTGTTGACGCAAAACGTAAAGCTGAATTATTACGCTTAATAGCTCAGGTGGAAAATATGGATTTACAGCAAGTTATAGCCGTTGGTGATGGAGCCAATGATTTGCAAATGCTTAATGTTGCTGGTTTGGGAATTGCCTTTCATGCTAAACCAAAGGTAAAAGAAAATGCTCGCCAGGCAATTTCTACCGTAGGACTTGATGGAATTCTCTATTTTCTTGGATTCAAAGATTCTTATATAGACGAGAAAAAATAAGAGTGTCAAACGGATGAAAAAAGGTTTATTTGTTTAGTGCTTTAGGTGAAACTTGCTGATAATTTTTTTACTTTTGCTCTGCATATGAGTGTTGTAAAAGCTAGAAATATAATTTTTCTTTTTGGTATTATTTTGTTTTTAAGTTCGTGTGTAACGAGCCGAAAGGTGAACTATTTACAAGAGGGAAAACATATTGCGCAATACATTGATAGTGTGGAGTATGTCGATTATAAAGTTAGGTCGGGAGATATGCTTTATATCAATGTCAATTCGTTGGATAAGGAATCCCAGAAGTTATTCAATGGTGGAACAAATCTTAGTACTTTGAATTCTTCCAATAATAATCCTCTTTATTCGTATATTATTTATGAAGATGGAACGATAGATTTTCCTGCTCTTGGAAAACTATATGTTGCAGAAAAAAGTATTCGTGAAATAAAATTTTTGTTAGAAGAAAGGTTGAAAGATTTTATATCTCATTTTTCGGTTGATGTTCGTCTGCAAAATAGAACTTTCTCGGTAATAGGAGAGGCAGGAACGGGGCGTTATTCTATGCCAAAGGAAAAGATAAATATTTTTCAGGCACTTGCGCTTTGTGGAGATTTGAACAACTTTTCTGATAGAGGAAAGATTCAACTTATTCGTCAGGTGGGAGAGGAAACAAAAGTTTTTGAATTTGATGTTCGTTCGAAAAGCATTATTAATTCTGAGTATTATTATATTCAACCAAATGATGTGATATACATACCTTTCTTGCGAGAAAAAGCATTGGGAATAACTCACGTTACAGGAGTACTCTCAACCACATTGTCAACTTTTTCATTTGTGATGACATTAGTCAACATAGGTGTTTTAATTTCAAATAGTGTAAAACAAGGAGAAAAATGAAAATGAAGTTTTTTAGTTTGGTTCTTGTTGCTGCAATGTTAATTTCATGTTATACAAAAAAAGAAACATCGTTGCTTTTGGAGAATGGAATGCCTATTTACCAACAATCTGCGTACGAACCTCATCGTATTGCGGTGAATGATGAGCTACTTTTGCGTGTTATATCACTTAATGAAGAAGTGGCGTCATTATTTGCTTCTGGTTCGTCAACAACTTCTACTCGATCAATGCAAACTTATCGTGTTTTTCCTGATAGTACTATAGATATTCCATATGTAAATAAAGTGAAAGTTGTAGGATTGACCATTCGAGAGGCACAAAGTAAAGTGAAAGATGCTTTGGCTGATTTTGATAACTCTATAGAAGTACGTATGGCTTTTGCAAATAAGTCTTTTACGTTTGTTGGAGAATCTGGTCGTGGAGTTTTTGCAATAGATAAAGAGCGTTTTACTATTTATGATGCCTTGGCAGTTTCTGGAGGATTGAAACAAACAAGCGATTACAAAAATGTTCATTTGATACGTGAAACAGCAGCTGGACCTCAAATTTATACGTTTGATATTCGTTCTAAAAGTATCATTGATTCGGAGTATTATTATGTTCAACCTAACGATATTATTTACGTAGATAGAAAGAAAAGCAGTTTTTTTAAGGTTAATTCCTATGGCTCAGTTCTAGGGTTAACTTCAACCATTATAACGTTTGCATTGACTATCTGGAACTTAGTAGCTGCGTTCTAAAAAAAATAGAAATTAATTTATGGAAGAAAATAACATCCCTCAGGAATTTTTAGAAGAAGAATCGTCATTTGACTTTAAGGAATGGGCACTCAAAATAGCGCATTATTGGTATGTCGTTTTAATAGGTGTTCTTATTGCTTTGTCGTTGGCATATTTAGAAAATAGAAAATGGAAACCTATGTATAAGGTAAATGGACAAGTTTTCTTTGGAAATACAAGTTCAGTTTCTCAGTACGCCTTTATGCAAGGTTTTAATACGAATGGTTCTAATAGTATAAATAATCAGTTAGTGCTTTTTGGACGTTATGAACTGATTCGCAAAACAATAGCAAAATTGCCTTTTACTGTTGAATACTATACCAAAGGGCGATTCAAAACAAACTATTATTATAAAGATTTTTCGCCAATAGAATTAACTTCAACTGCTATTAATACAAGAACTTATGGATTGTCTTTTGTTTTTAATGAAAAAAATGATAAAGAATTTTCTATAGAGTTGTTAAGTGATAAAGAAGAACAAGTTTTCCAGATGAATGGTGTTTATGGTGTGCCATTTTCCAATGAATATTTTTCTGGAACAATGCATAAAAAAACAACATCTTCTCTTTCGAATAAAATTTATATAGCTTTTAGAAGCATAGAATCTCTTGAAAGTGAATTTTCTTCTCGACTTTCTTTTTCGATAATGGAAGGAACTTCTGTTGCAGTTGTCTCTTTGGTTGGTGAGCGTCCTGAACGTGATAAGGATTTTATCAACATGTTGAGCAATGAATTTTTAGCGGACAACTTAGATAGAAAAAATTTAGAAGCCAATAGAACTATAGATTTTATTGACGAACAACTCAGAAGTATATCGGATTCTTTAGCTATAACAACAGAGAATATACGTAATTTTAGGAGAGAAAATAATATTATTGATGTCAATAGTTATGTTTCTGAATTGTTAGGTCAATCGGCAGAATATGAGAAGAAGGAAATGGAATTGAATTTAAAAGAAACGTATTTTGATTACTTAGATTCATATTTGCGCAAAAATGTTCAAGAAGAAACAGTTGTTGCTCCAACCTCATTAGGTGTTGCTGATAAAACGTTGCTAGATTTGGTTAAGCAGTTCAACGATATTCAGTTAAAACGGATGAGTATAGGAAGTGGTAATCCATTGTATCAAAAATATACACAACAATTAGAAACTTTAAAAGAAACTTTGTTCGAAGTTCTGAGAAATGTAAGAACGGTTTACAATATGGATAGAGAAAACTTGCAAACTAAGTATAAAAAAGTATTAGAGGAGATTGAAAGTTTGCCTTTTAAAGAATCCAAAATTGTAGAAATTGAACGTTTGCATCGTATTAATGACAATTATTATACTTATTTGCTTCAAAAGCGTTCGGAGGCACAAATTCGTAAGGCGTCTAACATTTCAGATAATACTGTTTTACAAGAGGCTCGCGTAGGTGGAGTTGTAAATGGAGGAGTTAAGAATAAAGTATATGTAAAATTCTGCTTTTTGGGGATTTTGATTCCTATACTTTTAATTGTTTTGAAGGAACTTTTAGATAATACGATTAAAACTCAAAATGATTTGGAAAAAGCTACGCAATTTTCGGTTTTGAGTGTTATTCCTTTTCAAAAGATGGATAAGGATGTTTTAGTGATAAAATATCCTCGTTCATATTTTTCAGAATCATTCCGCTCATTGAGGGCGAGAATCGAGTTCCTTGTTCGACGAAAAAATCAAATTGTTGTAATGAATACTTCTGCTGAGCCTTCTGATGGGAAAACATATTTTTCCATTAATTTAGCTGGAATTTATGCTCTTTCGGGAAAGAAAACCTTGCTTATAGATGCTGATTTAAGAAAGCCAAGTGTAGGAAAAGTAATGAATATATCGGCAGAAAAGGGTTTGAGTAATGTGTTGATTGATGATTGTAAGGTAGAGGATGTTATTGTTAGTCAAGACAGTTTTGATGTGTTACCAGCAGGAACAATACCTCCTAATCCGGGCGAATTGATTGCTTCTGAAAACATGATAAATTTGTTGGAAAAACTTAAAACGCAGTATGAATATATTGTTTTTGATACCACTCCTGTCGGCTTAGTTTCTGATATTTACCCATTGACAAAAGAGGTAGATGTGACGTTTTTGATTGCGATGAGTGGAAAAACAAGTAAACCTTTCTTAAAAAGAGTTGCAGCAACATTTAAAAAGGACAAAATCAAACATGTGTATGCAATTCTAAATGGAGTAAAGGAAGAGAAAGGATTGTTTGGTAATAATCATAGGAAAAGTAATTATTATTATCATTCAGATTACTATTATAAAGAAGACGAAGCATGATAGTTTTTTCTTCTATAAAAAAATAGTAAATAGATTTTATTTGCTATTTTTTTTTATGTATTTAGAAGGGTAGTAGGCTGTAACAAACCCAAGTACAACAACAGTAAAAAATGTGAGAAATATGTCTCCCACGTGAATTAAAACGGGATATGTTTCAACAATGTATCCCGAACCTAATTTTAACCAACCAAAATATTGTTGCGAGAGGCAGATAAGTACGCCAAGGGTTATTCCAATAACAGCTCCAATTATGGAGATAAGCCAACCTTCGCATAAAAAGATTTGTCGAATGGTTTTGCGATCAGCTCCAATATTTTGCAACGTTTGGATGTCTTGTCTCTTCTCTATAATAAGCATAGAAAGCGAACCTATAATGTTAAATGTGGCAACTATAAGAATGAGGAATAAAATAAGGTAGGTTACCCATTTTTCTATCTTTACGATGCGATATAAGTCGGCTTGTTGTTCGTAGCGATTCAAAACGGAGAGATTGTTGCTCAAAAGTTTAGATATCTTTTTCTTGGTTTTTTCTATTGAAAAATCTTTATCTACTTTGATTTCAATGGCAGAAACTTCTGTTGCTTTACGTTCAAAGAGATTGCGTGCGTTACGAATATCAACGAATAAATATTTACTGTCGTATTGCTCTTGTTTTGCTGAAAAAATACCAGAAATCAATATGTTTTGTTTAGAAAAAGATGCTTCTGGCCTTGCTATATTGATTTTTGCATTACTTTTTGGCGCATAAATTTCTACAGATTTAGAAAGATTTATGCCTATTGGCAATTGGTTTGCTACCCCAATACCAACAATTCCAAACTGAAGAGCGCTATTGTGTATCAAATTCTCTCCTTCTAAAATTGCCTCATCAATGTCGCTTACGTTGCGTGCATTTGAATCTATACCTTTTATTGTAATGGGAAGTTGATAACTCTCGTAGGAAAGTAGGGCATTGTCTTCCATTACTTCGGAAAAGAATGCAATTTCTTCTAATGTTTTAATCTTTTGGATGGTAGAATTTTGCGTGGAGAAGAATTTCCCTTCTTTAGGAACTATCTTTAGATCAGGATCAAACAAACTAAAATTGTCTTTTACAAGTTTGTCAAAACCATTGAAAACGGAGAGCACACATACTAAAGCCATACTTCCAACAGCTACTCCACACATTGATATGTAGGAGATGATGTTGATATCACTTTGATTCTTTCGAGAAAATAAGTAGCGGAAAGCAATGAAAAAAACAAAAAAATATTTTATCCGTTTTGGATTCATTATATTTTTAGAAGTTGGTCGATTTTTGCAAGCTCTTCCATTGTGCCATCGATAAAGAATTGTAATTCTGGTACGATGCGTAATTTT
>JAGCIZ010000331.1 GCA_017648235.1 Paludibacteraceae bacterium | reverse complement strand
GAAGAAGAAGTTGATGCTGCTATTGCTGCTTATAAAAGTTCAATGGAAGAATATTACAAAGCAAAGGAAAAATTCTATAAAAAACTTGATAAAATATCCGGTACAGAAAGTGAATATATAGAGGAATATATTGCAAGTTATACTGTAGAAAAATTCAAAAAAGTTTCTGAATATGACTGTAAAAATGGAGTTCATAGTCATCGTGCTATTGATATAGCAGAAGAAACTAAAGAATACAAAGATGATGCAGAATATTACAAAGAAGAACTTAAAGATCTTGAAGATTATGAAGATTATGAATAATAAAACCAATCAATAAAATAGAAAAGAGGAATCTCAAAGTTCCTCTTTTTTATTTCAACTTTCCACTAAAATAAAGTGTATCTATTTTTGAAATATTAGGATGGATGATTTTTGCGAAATCAGAAAGAATTTTATCCGGATACACAACCCCACTTTCCCAAAAATCATTTCCTCCACTCTCTGTTTTTCTTGCAAAAAAGTTGTAAACATTGCCTTTCTTTACTGAAGAGAAAAGTTCGTTGCGCTCATCAATATCCAAAAGAAAATCCATTGTTTCCGAAGGTGCACCCAACCAAACATCAGCATTCGAGAAATGATATAATACACTTTCAACGGAAAGAGGAAGGCTTCCCCTTGTTGAATCATTTTCATAAACATACGAACAAACAGCATCCTTCAATAAAATACCCATAAAACTTTCTCCTCCTGGCACATACCAAGTACCCTTAAAGTTTCCTCCAATCATCACTTTTGGTCGTTCCGAAACTTTGCTTACTAATTGTTTAATCGCATTATAACGATGTTTTGTTTGTTCAAATAGAGAATCAGCAATGGCTGATTTGTTATAAATTGCGCCAAAAAACTTAATCCACTCTGCCCGTGCCAACGGATGTTGTTCCTTCCACTCATTGATATAAAGTAGGGGAATTCCACTTTGCTTTATTCTCTGATGCTTACTCTCTTCTGCTCCATAAAGTGTCAGCGTAAGAGCTTCAGGGTAAAGAAGAAAAACTTTTTCATAAATCAAACTAAAAGCATCGCCAAGATTCACTAACTCATGATTCTCCCTAACTTTTTGGTTATATATTAACTCGGGAGAACATACTCCAGCAACCGAATTCAATTCACCTAAAGCATCAATAAAACCAATATGAGTTGCCGAAGTGACGGCTATTTTTTTCAAAGGAATTTGCAATTTCACTCCATCACTAGGAGTCTCAATATTACTATCTTCAACCAAATAATAGGTAGCACTCTTTTGTCCACTAGAAGTTTCAAAAACCTCTAACTTCTTACAGTTTTCAAACACATATATTTTAAAACCTTTTGCATAATCAAGTCCTATTTGATTTTCAGTTGAATATTCTTCTTGTTTAGCAGAATTTGCACACGAAATCAGCAAAACCAAACAAAACAATTGTAGAAAAAAAAAACTATTTTTCATTTCGTATAAAGGTTTTAAACTGCTCCCAATCGAGAAAAGGAACAACATTGGGGATAACGTTTTCTATGGGTTTATAAAGCACAGAATCTTTTACCGCTTTATTTTCAACAATAGGTGCAAAGTTATTGGCCATAGCAATAAAATTGAGCACCAAGCTCAATACCAAAAGCCACTTAAAAGCACCAAACACAGCCCCGATGAGTTTATTTATAATTCCCAACTTGATAAGCGCAAGCAATTTGCTCAGCATATAAGCAATGAGATGAACGGCCAAAGTTCCCAAAATAGCAGTTATGGCATAAGCCACCACAAGAGCCAGTTTCTGCGACAAATCGATCCACGATACCAAAAGAGCAGAAACACCCTCTGCCCAATATCGCGCCAAATAAATACCAAAAACAATGGCCACGAGCGAACCAATTTCTTTTACAAAGCCATGTCGGAAACCTTGAATAAAACCGTAAACCAACGGAATAACAAAAATTATGTCTAAAATATTCATCTCTTATTTACTCAGTTTTTTTGATAGAAAAAGAAAAGGGAGTTTTACAAGAATGCCCCAAAACCCCTTTTCCTTATTTATAAAAACTTAAAATTACAAACTCTTTTTCACTTCAACTTCTTCGAACGATTCGATAATATCACCAACCTTGATATCGTTGTAGTTTGCAATGTTCAAACCGCATTCAAATCCGCTCGACACCTCCTTGACATCATCTTTCATACGTTTAAGAGAAGCCAACTCGCCAGTATAAATCACAATTCCGTCGCGGATAAGGCGAACTTTATTGCCTCTCTTAACCTTACCTTCTTTGACCATACAACCAGCAATAGTTCCCACTTTACTAATCTTGAATGTTTCGCGAATTTCAATTGTCGCAGTGATTTCTTCTTTGATTTCAGGAGAAAGCAAACCTTCCATTGCTGCCTTGAGTTCCTCAATCGCATCGTAAATAATAGAGTAAAGACGAATGTCAATCTCTTCGCGCTCAGCGGCTTTGCGAGCATCTACCGAAGGACGAACTTGGAAACCAATAATAATAGCATTGGAAGCCGAAGCCAACATTACGTCCGACTCTGAAATCTGACCTACAGCTTTATGGATCACATTTACCTGAACTTCTTCGGTAGAAAGCTTGATAAGCGAATCAGACAAAGCTTCGATAGAACCATCTACGTCACCTTTTACAATTACGTTCAACTCATGGAAGTCGCCCAACGCCCTACGACGTCCAAGTTCTTCGAGCGTCAAATGTTTCGACGTTCTCAAACCTTGTTCGCGTTGCAATTGCTCACGTTTGTTTGCAATATCACGAGCTTCGTGATCTTGTTCAAATACGTTGAAATTGTCGCCCGCCTGAGGAGCACCATTCAAACCAAGAATGATTGCTGGTTCAGATGGACCCGCTTGTTTAATCTTTTGGTTTCGTTCGTTGAACATTGCTTTGACACGACCATAAGAAGTTCCTGCCAACACCACATCACCAACCTTCAAAGTTCCGTTTTGCACCAACACAGTTGCCACATAACCACGACCTTTGTCCAACGAAGATTCAATGATAGAACCCGTTGCTTTACGATTTGGATTAGCTTTTAGTTCCAACATTTCTGCCTCGAGAAGAACTTTCTCGAGCAACTCTCTCACGTTGGTTCCTTTTTTTGCCGAAATATCTTGAGATTGATATTTTCCGCCCCAGTCTTCTACCAAATAATTCATTGCAGCCAAAGACTCTTTTACCTTCTCCGGATTAGCATTGGGCTTATCAATTTTGTTAATTGCAAAAATTATAGGTACACCCGCAGCCGAAGCATGGTTGATAGCTTCTACTGTTTGAGGCATTATATTGTCGTCGGCCGCCACAATAACAATTACAATGTCGGTAACTTTTGCACCACGTGCACGCATTGCCGTAAACGCCTCGTGACCAGGAGTATCGAGGAATGTTATCTGTTGCCCATTTTTCAACGTAACAGAATATGCTCCAATGTGCTGAGTAATTCCTCCCGCTTCTCCTGCAATTACATTTGTATTTCGGATATGGTCGAGCAACGAAGTTTTTCCGTGATCGACATGCCCCATCACCGTTACAATTGGTGGACGAGGCAACAAATCCTCTTCCTTATCCTCAACCTCGGCAATCGCATCAACCACTTCTGCACTTACATACTCAGTTTTGAAACCAAACTCTTCGGCAACAATATTAATTGTTTCAGCATCCAAACGTTGATTAATGGAAACAAACAAACCAATACTCATACAAGTAGAAATAATCTGAGTAACAGGAATTGACATCATTGTTGCCAACTCGTTTGCTGTTACAAACTCTGTAAGTTTTAGCGTTTTAGCATCTTGTTGTTCCAATTGCGACAACTCTTGCTGACGTTGCAAATTTGCCTCACGCTTATCTCTACGATACTTAGCTCCCTTAACTTTTTTAGATGTCAAACGAGCCAAAGTTTCTTTTACTTGTTTTTGAACATCTTCTTCGCTCACTACTGGTTTGAGTGGACGCTTAGGATGATTTTTCTTTTGTTTAGAATTATCGACGTTATCCGAATTTTCTTGAAAAACAACTCGTTCGTACTTTTTGTTATCAACAATACGATTGCGTTTTGCTCTTTTCTTGGTTTTATCTGAATTTGAATTAACCTGAGATTCTTCTTGTTTTGCCTTTTTCTCCTTCTGCTCAGCAAGTTTTTCTTCCTTGGTTTTCTTTGCTGGACGAGTTAAAGTATTTATTGAATTGAGGTCTATTTTATCAACAACTTTTATTTTTTGCTTCAAAGTTGGAGTTCCAAAAGAAAAGACTTCTTCCTCTTTTTTCTCAACAGGTTTTTGTTCAATTATAGGCTCTAGTTTTGGAACTTCTACTTTAGGAGTTTCTTTGATTTCTTCTTTTTCAACTTCTTTTGTTTTCTTTGAAGGTTTTCTGTCCAAATCTATTTTATCAATAACTTTTGGACGCTGAATTTCAATCTTTATTTCCTCTGGATCTGCAGATTTTTCTTCAGAAACTTTTTCCTCAATATTTTTCTTCTCTTCAACCGCCTCTACAACTTCTTTAGTTTCCTCAGTTTTTTTAGAAGTTTTTTTATCCAAATCTATTTTATCAATAATTTTGGGGCGTTGAATTTCAATTTTTATCTCTTCCGGTTCAACTTTTTTCTCTTCAACCGCTTTGTCTGCTTCGTCTTCATAACCTTCAATAGCAACGTATTCAGTTTTTTCTTGCGACTGACGTTGCTGATTAAAACGCACTGATTCTTGCTTTACCGACTGATCTGCACCAAAAGCCTGACGCAAGAGCATTTCTTGCTCATCCGTAATTTTTGTGTTTGGATTAGCAACAACTTCGAATCCCTTTTTTCCGAGAAACTCAACTGCTCGATCAAGTCCAATATTTAATTCTGTAGTAACCTTATGTAATCTCGCCATAATAACACCAATTTTGTAAAACCAAAAGAGATTTCACTCTCTAAAAAAATAGTATATTGGGAAAAAGAAAGCGAGTTTTATTTTTCGCCTTCTTCTTCTGTTTCTTCTTCAAACTCTGCTTCGAGAACTGCCAAAACGTGATCAACTGTTTCTTCTTCCAAGTCAGCACGTTCAATTAGATCTTCTCTTGAGATTCTCAATACGCTTCTTGCAGTATCGCAACCAATTGATTTCAATGCTTCAATGATCCACAAATCAATTTCGTCCGCAAATTCTTCCAAAACAATGTCTTCCTCGTCTTGTTCTTCTACATCGTCGCGATAGATATCAACTGTATATCCAGTCAATTTTGTAGCCAACTTGATATTTACTCCATTTCTACCAATAGCCATTGCAATATCTTCTGGTTTCAAGAACACGTTAGCCTTTTTGCTTTCGTGATCAATTTGAATCGACGAAATTTTTGCAGGAGCCAAAGCTCTAGAAATAAACAAACTAACATTATTTGTATAGTTAAGCACGTCGATATTCTCATTGTGCAATTCGCGCACAATACCATGAATACGCGCTCCTTTAATTCCAACACAAGCTCCGACCGGATCTATACGATCATCGTAAGATTCCACTGCAATTTTTGCTCTTTCTCCTGGTACACGAGCAATGCGTTTGATAGTAATCAATCCATCGTTAATTTCAGGAACTTCCATTTCAAACAATCTTTCAAGGAAAACCTCCGAAGTACGAGAAAGATATATTTTAGGATTGTTATTTTTATTTTCAACTTTGGCAACAACTGCACGAACGGCATCTCCTTTTTTGAAAAAATCACTAGGAATTTGCTCTGATTTTGGAAGCAACATTTCATTTCCTTGATCGTCAAGCAATAGAATTTCTTTTTTCCACACTTGATAAACCTCTCCAGAAACAACCTGACCTACCAATTCGCTATATTGTGCAAACAAAGAGTCTTTTTGCAAATCCATGATTTTTGCTGCCAAAGTTTGACGCAAATTCAACACCGCACGACGTCCGAAAGAGCGGAAATCAACCGCTTCAATATAATCCTCACCCAATTCGTAATCCTCATCAATCTCTTTTGCTTCCGAAAGACTAATTTGAGTGAATTCATTTTGAAATTTATCATCCTCAACAACTTCTCTTTTTCTCCAAATTTCAAAATCGCCTTTGTCTGGATTTACGATTACATCGTAATTTTTGTCAGTTCCAAACTGCTTTGAAAGCACACTCTTGAACGACTCTTCCAACACACTAATCATTGTAGAGCGATCAATGTTTTTCAACTCCTTAAATTCCGCAAACATATCAATCATGCTTACGCTTTCTTTTTTCGCCATAGTTTATTTGAATCTAATTAAATATTTGATGTATTTTATACCACTTTTATCAAAATCAAGGTTCTTTTTTACCAATGTTTTACGCTTTGATCCTTCAAGTTTTTCTTTCACTTCTACCTCCAATGTAAAACTTTCGTCGCTCACTGCTGAAAGAATTCCAACTAGTTTTTCCCCGCTCTTGGTCAAAATTTCCACTTCTTTTCCTAAGTTCTTCTCGTATTGCTGACTAACTTTAAACGGAGAAGTCAACCCTGCAGAACCAACTTCCAACTCAAAATCTTCTTGTTCACGGTCGAAATTTTCTTCAATTTTTTTGCTCAAATTTGCACAAAAATCAACATCAACTCCTTCGAAAGAATCAATTTCTACCACAATACGATTATCTGCAGAAACACAGACATCAACCAAAAAGTAATCGGTATCAACAAGATACTCTTCTACTATTTTTGTTATTTCACTTTTTGCAATCATCTAACTTAATCTAACAACGAAGGAGACTTGAATTAAGTCCCCTTCCGTCTTTTTTCCGTTGGCAAAGATAATATTTTTTTCTTTTTTCTAAAAATAATACCTGCTTTTTTGAAAAAACACTATCACTATCTTCTTTTATTTTTAAAAAAAATTACAGTTTTGATACTTTTCTACATTATTATACACATAGATTGAGATTCTTTTGTAATAACAACACCCATAATATTCTATTTTTTACATTTTTCTCCAAAGATGCGGATCTGTTTTTCGGGTGTATGTTTCCATCGGCGGTGCGACCACATCCACAACTCCGGACAATCTATTATTTGTTTTTCCAAAATTCGTACATATCGCTCGTTTATCTCGTGAGGAGCAACCTCATCAATTCCATTATATAATTCAATAAGTTTTAACGAATATTTTCCACGAGCAAGACGCTTAATGTAGGCATAATAAATCGGCAATTGAAATTTTCTTGCCAACAATTCTGCTCCCTCATTAAATATCGTATCTTGATTCAAAAAACTATGCCAATAACTATCTGCCGTAAGACGTGGACTTTGGTCGGAAACAAGTCCAAGTACGAGATTTCTTCCTACACCACGATTTTTTAGATAAAAACGTACAGCCTCGCCCATTGGTATTTGACGAACATTTTCCGAGAAGCTACGCAATCGCCCATAAAAACACTCGAAAACTTCGCTATGAAGCGGATGATATACACTCACAAAATTGCAATTCTTGTCTTGCCAACACCACATTGGGAAATATTCCCAGCAACCATAATGTGCTGCCATAGCTATCCAGTCTTTTCCTTTGGTTTTGTTTATCACCTCTTGGCTATTTTCCCAAACCAAAAACTCCGATTGACGTTTTTCTTTGGCACTTACAAGACTGATGGTGTCAACAATCACCTCCGCCAATGTGTCGTAATAACCTCTGCGAATTTTCTGAATTTCATTTTCCGATTTATTTGGAAAAGACTTTTGCAAATTAGTGGTGATTACTGTGCGTCTATAGCCAACTAGTTTAAGTAATCCGGCTACAAAAGGCTGCAACAAATAGTAGCGAAACCAACGAGGCATTACACTCACCACATAGCACAAACACCACAACAACTCCAACGCTAAACGCTTATGGCATTTTAGATTGATTCCCTTTTGTTTGCTCACCACCTTTTATTCTAGATGTGCAAAGTTAATGAAAAAGTTTCTGGATTTTATTTTTATTAGAAAGTAAAAAATAATCGGCACAGAAGAATCCGATTCCTATATTTAACAAAACAATGTAGAGACGCTCTTTAGGAGCGTCCCTATACCATTTTCTCACTCTCCTCTTGAAGAAAACAGAGAAAAAAACCTTTCAAAGAATAGGTGGAGCAATTTAGTTTTATAAATCTTTAACAAGGCGTACACTATTGCCGACATAACGATTAGTATTACTTAGATATGCTCCACTAGTGTTGAAACCGAAATAGTGCGCATTAATACTATTGTACTTATCAGCAGACCAATAGTTTCCACTTACCTGAACATCGTTCACAGTCGAGCTATAGCGAACGCCTGCAGCAGGAAGAAAAACAGCACCTACAGATTCCATTTTTGACCACTCTTTTCCTGTAAAGGTTTGGTAAGCGGCGTAATAATGCACACTATAACTATTATGAAATCCAGACTTGAATGTTATACCTGATGGGCAAAACCAATTATCAGGCAACAAAATCAGTCCATTTACGCCATTTACTTGAGCCACTCCAATAAGAGCACTTGAATTAGCACGACTATTTAATAGGTATTCCCACTCACTTTTAGTCAAAGCACGCCATGTATCAGGATCATCTTCTTCTATCCTATTCTTACCCCAATCAACAAAGTTCTGATAATCATTAAAATCTTTGCTAGCCTCTGTAGGATCAGCACCTGTTCCCCAACCAAACAAATCAATCCAACCATTATAAATTGCAGAAATATTAGTATTTATAGAACCAATATAATCAGTTTGATTTTCTGCAAAACGCCAGTCATCATTTGCAGGATTATACTGCAAATTACCAGAAGAAAAATAGACCTGTTTAGTAGATGATATAGAGAATGAAGCAGAAGCAAAATTTGCTATTATAATACTATCAGAAGTTAAGATAATGGTACGAGTCAATTCATCTCCATCATAGTCGCCCCACCCAACAAAATAACAATTCTCTTCAGGACTAACTATAATAGTTACCTCAGAACCAAAAGGATAATCAGAAGTTCCTTCTTTCTCTGCGTCATTAATCCCACCATGACAGCAACTGCTGAATACCCTTCCGTAAGATTTATTGTTCGACAGTAGAGTAAGCCTACTCAATAAATGCACAGAATCCATTCTTCCATAAATGTATTTTATATCATCAATCAAAACGTAAGAATTATAATAAACCCAATCTTCTGAAACGACATCCGAAAAAACAAAATAGTACTCATCAGAGTTTTCTCCAACCAATTTTTCAGTAAAAAGTGATTTTTTCCCTATGTGAGAGTAGATTTCTTCCTTACTTGTAGCGTACTCCATTCCCCACTTGATATTATTAAAAGCCCACAAAGTATCGGTATTTATCCGTCCCCACAACGTCACACTGCTACGACCCACATCGGTAGCTCCTCCTGTGACTACTAATTTAGGTACTTTAGTAGGTTTGGTGTTGCCATCGGCAACAGAATCACTTGAGTTACTATTCGTAGAATCTTCTCTAGGTTTTTCAATAGAAATACCAGATTCATCATCAGGGTTTTCGCACCCTACAAAGCCAAATGCCAATGCAGCCAAAAAAAGCACTGCAAAAAATAAATGTTTCTTTTTCATAAAAAATCAATTATAAAAACTATTAAACAATAAAATATACGGGTTGATAAAACACAATATAAGTTGCCTGATTTTGGATAAAATCAAGCAACTTATTTATAGTTTACAGAGAGGTAAAATCGCCAGAAACGCCCTATTTCTAGTGTGTGTGTGTATAAAACTCGCTACGCTCAGAGCGGGTTTCTAATGAGAATAATATGTTGCACACGTTCATCATACAGATATATACAAAGGTGAAAAATTTCTTATCAAACACTCGAGTTCCGTTTGTCGGCTCCCCACATCAATTTTGTTCGCAACGTATTAAAGAATGTATGTCCTTCTCTTTTGAGCACACATATATGGAATGGCGCCTTCTTAATAAATAACTTTGTATGTTTGTCCATCACAGCCGAACGGCCATCCAACGAAATAAGGAAACACGACGAACGACTCTCTACCGACAATTCAATCTGCACATCATCTGGCAAAACCAAAGGGCGAACATTCAAACTATGAGGCGCAACTGCCGAGATTATCAAATTTTTTGACTGCGGCAACACCAATGGACCTCCAACACTCATAGAGTAAGCAGTCGAACCTGTTGGAGTTGAAACAATAAGTCCATCTGACTGATAATCATTCAAGAAAACATCATCTATTTTTGTATGAATAGTTATCATTGACGAACTATCTTGCTTTGAAACAGCAATCTCATTAAGAGCATATCCATAAGTTTCCGACTCTTTTTGATGAATACAAAGTTGCAGCACTGAACGTTTCTCTATAGAATAGCGCGATTGTAGAATCTCATCGATTGTCGGTTCTATTTCATCTCCCGAAATATCTGCCAAAAATCCTAAACGTCCTGTATTTATCCCTAAAATTGGTATATTCTTGTCTCCAATAAAAGATGCTGTTTTTAGAAAAGTACCATCACCTCCAATACTTAAAGCCAAATCAAAAACAACATTGCTTTCCCCAATAATTTCATCAACATCTGGATTGAAACAAAGTTCTTCCGTCATAAAGTCATAGAAACTCTTCTCCACAGCAACAAAAATATTTCTCTCCTTCAACACGCGAAATAGAATTTTTACTTGCTCCAAAGTTTCTTTCCGATAAGTATTCCCAAAAACAGCTATTTTCATCTTTCTCTAAAAATATACGAACAAATTACGTAAAAAGCACTACTCTAAATAAAAACCTACTTTCTGTAAATCACTCCAAAACGTAGGATAAGATTTAGTTACTACTTCAGGATTTTCCACTTCTATGAAAGGGAATTTTATAGCAACTGGCGCAAAAGCCATCGCCATACGATGATCAGAATATGTTTTTATCAGTGGTACCTGTTCTGCTTCACAAGTTTTACCATTCCAACACAACATTCCTTCCTTAGGCTCTTCCAAAACATACCCCACTTTCTTCATTTCGTTTTGCAAGGCAAGAATTCTATTCGTCTCCTTTATTTTCAAACTTTGCAAACCAGAAAAACAAAAATGAATATTTTCCAAACAACATGCCACCACAACCGTTTGAGCCAAATCGGGTTGATTGACAAAGTTGTATTCTAACATCTTAATTGATTTAGGAGAATAAAAAAGTCTTGCACCTTGTTCAACAAACTGAGTTTCTACACCAAGTTTTGCAAAAATATCACACACAGCTCGATCTCCTTGTAAACTTTCTTTTTCCAACCCACTAAGAAAAAACTCTCCTCCCTTTTGAACCAAAAGAATTGAGTACCAATACGAAGCCGCCGACCAATCCGCTTCTACCGAAAACAATGTTGGTTTATAAAATGATTTCAGTATTTTTAATTCTTGATCTCCAAAAGAAACTTTAGCTCCAAAAAATTCCATTATCTTTTGAGTCATTTCTATATAAGGCTGAGAAATAATTTCTCCTTCTAGTAGAATTTCAAGACCATTTGTCATAGCCGGAGCAATCATCATCAATGCAGAAATATACTGACTACTAACGTTTGCCGATAGCTTGATTCTTCCTCCCTTCAATTCTTTCCCAACAATTCGGAGAGGAGGAAATCCATCTTTTTCTACATAAGAAATATCAGCGCCAAGTTCTCTCAACGCCTCAACCAACGTTGCAATAGGACGCTCTTTCATACGCTTCGAGCCTGTGAGAATAACATTAGAGCCTTTTTTTTGCGCAAAATACGCCGTAAGAAAACGCATTGCCGTTCCTGCGGCACCAATATCAACTACATCCTTGCAAGGTTCGCTCAAAGCCCTAAACAAGACTTCAGTATCGTCACTTGAAGAAATATTTTCAATGCAAGAGAAGTCTCCTCCACAAAGAGCATTGATAATCAACGCCCTATTACAGATGCTTTTTGATGTTGGCAAAGAAATTTCAACATCAGAAAAAGATTGTGGTGCTATTAACTTTTTTGTGATCATTATTTATAGTTATCAAAGAAAGTTTCGTTTTTCTTTCCTTTCCAAACTTTTTTCAAAAACTCCCCAGAAACACCTTGTCCTCCAATGATGTAAACATTATGATTGACATCGTCAACTACTATTGATGCTTTCTGAGAAGACTGTAATTCCGAATTAAGCAAAAACGCGTCAGTTTTTGCATCAGCATCATTCCACGTCATTCCGTAATCCGAAGAAAAAATCAACTTTTCAGACAAGTTTCCATTTTCCAATCCTCCAAAAAGGAATAGAAAGTGATCATAAAAAAATGCCGTAGCATAAGTACGTTGAGGCGTTTTTCTATTTGCAGAATTTGGCAAAGAAATCCAGTGTTCTCCATCTTCCGTAGCAAACACCTCTCCATTGCCAATTACAGTACACTGAGTCTTTCCGGATGGCATTGCTCTTGAAATGTACGATATCCCTTCTGAAAGCAAAGCTTCAGGATAACTCTGCAAAACTGCTTCATTTTCTACATCTGCTACAATACTATTTCCCTCTTTTTGCATTACCGCAAAAGCCTTATCATCTACATGGAATAGCATTTTTGTAAATGTATTGCTTAGCGATTTTGATTCCCAATTTTTACCATCAACAGAAGTATAAAGAACATTCTCACTGATAACATAAAACTTCTTTCCGGTACAAATCAGTGATTCTACATTCAAAAAAGGCAATCCATTCAATGTTTCTTCCGCCCAAGTTTCCGCATCTGAACTTGTATAAAGTTTTACATCCGATGAGGTTTGAACAAAGAAATAAATCTTTCCATCAAAG
>JAGCIZ010000330.1 GCA_017648235.1 Paludibacteraceae bacterium | reverse complement strand
TTCATAAAAGCAAGTATTACGCTCAAAAATGCGGTCATGTTCCAAAAAATTTGCCAATCCCAAACACTTGGGAATAAATTTCCTATAGCAGCAAATCCACCTAAACTTTTTGCTCCTTCTTTGGTGAACACGAGTCGGAATTGTTTGATGTAACTAGATAAAACGTCAACCATCATGTTCCAACCAGCAGGAATAGATTGCAAAATGTTGTACTCTTTTTTGATGGTTTTGAAATAGACAATAGGATTTTTTATCGAAACTCCTATTTTTCCTTCCTCATCAAGTTGGATTGAATCGCTCATCAGTATGCCGTTTCTGATAAAACTGATGTTTATTTTAGTGTTGGAAAGAGAAGAAATCTCTTTTGTAATATCTTGATAAACAGAAGTTTTTTTGTTGTTAATGGCAATTACACTATCTCCTTTTTGAAGCATTTTATTTTGTCCGACAACTTCGTCTATCACAAACGGAATACGTAATTCCATAAATTGTTTTTCTTCAGCAGCGAGCATTTGTTCTCCGAATCCTTCGGGCAAAAGAATAAGTGTATCGTTGCCTTTTCTATTTATCCGGACGTTTCTTTTATTCTCAATTACAATTTTTTCTACTGCATCCTTTTCTGTTTCGACTTCTCCGTTGTTGATAGAGATGATGATGTCGCCGTTTTCGAATCCGTTATTCAATGCTGTTTTGCAGTAGTTATACCCTAAATAAGCATTTCTCATAGGCATTTCTTCAGAACCCCAATGGAAAAGCATTATAGAATAAACAATAACTGCAGTGACAAAGTTCATCAAAACACCTCCGGTAATGATAAGCAAACGTTGCCAAGCAGGTTTAGAACGATATTCCCATGGTTCTGCTTTTTCGTTAAGATCGTTGATTGAAGTTGTTTCGTCAACCATTCCGCAGATTGAGCAATAACCTCCAAGTGGCAACCAGCCGATCCCCCATTCTGTAGTTTCTGGATAGCGTCTCCAATCATCTTCTGGTAGTTGATCTGTAGGGAGAGGTTGGGTCATAGGGTTCCCTTTTTTATCCAACTTTTGATAGCCATTTTCGTCTAGAATTGGTTGAGAATATTCTTCCCAATTTTTTGAAAACCATTTTATACGCCACTTTCCATTTATTTTTTTCCAACGAACGATTGCAAATTTCGGATTGAAGAATAGATAAAACTTATCAACACGAGTTTTGAATAATCGTGCAAACATAAAGTGCCCTAATTCGTGAACAAAAACCAGCAAAGAAAGGCTTAGAATAAGTTGTAAAGCTTTGATTAAAACAGTCATAGTTCTTTGTTAAAAATAATCTGCAAATATAGTAAATAGTGTCGGTTTTATGGTATGATGATAGTGTTAAAATTTGTTTGAACGAGAATCTCCAATTGATGAGTTCTTTTTATTTTTGCAAGTGTAATTTTATGGAAACAACTTATTTTTCGCATACAATTCAAAATGGAATGAGAATCGTGCATAAATATGATTCTTCTCCTGTTGTTTATTGTGGTTTGGCAATAAAAGTAGGCACTCGAGACGAACGAGAAGACGAACTCGGAATGGCTCACTTTGTTGAACATTTACTTTTCAAAGGAACTAAAAAACGTCGAAGTTTTCATGTCATTAATCGTTTGGAAACAATAGGAGGAAGCCTTGATGCTTATACAACAAAGGAGGAAACCTTTATTTATGCAGCAATACCAACGGAGTATTTTGAGAGGGCAGTGGAATTACTGAGTGATGTGTTCCTCAATTCAACATTTCCAGAAAATGAAATTGAAAAGGAAATAGATGTTGTTTTGGATGAAATTCAGTCGTATAATGATAGTCCTTCGGAGTTGATTTATGACGAATTTGAAACAATGATTTTTAGAAACTCATCGCTGGGACGAAATATTCTTGGTAATGAAAATATGTTGCAAACTTTTACTCAAAAGAAAGTTAGGGATTTCTTTGAGCGTAATTATACTCCTGACAAAGTGGTGTTTTTCTCGTTAGGAAATGTTGATTTTAAGAAAGTAGTAAGTTTGGCTGAAAAATATTTTTCATTAGGTTTTGGTTCGAGAGAAACTTCTTTGAAAGAACAGAGTCCTTATTTCTCTCAAATGGTTGTTAAACAGAAAGATACATTCCAAACTCATTGTGTGATAGGTAATCGTGCTTATGCTTTTGGAGACCAAAAAAGGTTGCCTTTATTTCTTTTAAATAATATATTAGGAGGACCAACTTTGAATAGTCGTTTGAATCTTTTGGTGAGAGAAAAACATGGTTTGGCGTATACTATTGAATCAGAATTTAATTCCTATTCTGATACAGGAGTTTTTAGCGTTTATTTTGGGTGTGATCATAAGAATAGAGAAAAATGCATAAGTTTAGTAGAAAGTGAGTTGCAACGTTTGAGAGAAAATAAGTTTACTGAAAAGCAATTGGTTGTATATAAAAGACAACTTTTGGGTCAGCTGTTGTTGTCTTCTCAGAATAGAGAAAATTTGGCATTGAGTATGGCAAAAAGTTTTTCTTATTTTAATCATTTTGATGAGTTAGACGAAGTTCAGCGAAAGTTGGAACTCGTTTCTGCAGAGCAGTTAAGAGAGGTAGCAAATGAGATTTTTGCACCCAATCTGTTATCATATTTATTTTACGAATAAGATATGGATGAAAAAATAGAAGAGTATATATTGCAACACATTGATAAAGAAGATGATGTGTTAAAAGCAATAAATAGAGCAACTCATGTGCATTTGCTCAACCCTCGAATGATTTCAGGTCATTTGCAAGGAAATATTTTGAAAATGTTATGCAAAATGGTTTCGCCAAAGGTAGTACTTGAATTAGGAACTTTTGCTGGTTATTCGGCACTTTGTTTAGCGGAAGGTTTGTGTGATGGTGGGGTAGTGCATACTGTGGAAAATGATGATGAATTAGAGGATTTTATCTTGGAGAATTTGCAGAAATCTCCGTTAGGAGATAAAGTTGTGTTACATTTAGGTGATGCTCTTCGAGTTATAGAAAGTTTCGATAATGATACAATTGATCTTTCATTTATTGATGCAGACAAACGTCAGTATCTTGACTATTATAATGCAATTTTCCCGAAAATGAAGAAAGGAGGATTTATAATTGCGGACAACACGCTATGGAGTGGAAAAGTTTTAGAAACTCCACATCATACAGACTTACAGACAAAAGGGATTTTAGCTTTTAATGATTATGTTGCAACAGATGAACGAGTGGAAAAGGTGATACTCCCTCTTAGAGATGGTTTGACTATAATAAGAAAGAAGTAGCAATATAAAAAGAAATCTGCATATGCAGATTTCTTTTTATATCTGTACTCTCGCTGGGAATCGAACCCAAATCTAAAGTTTAGGAAACTTTTGTTCTATCCGTTGAACTACAAGAGCGAACTTTTTTATTTTCCTTTAATGATTCCTCTTTCAGAGTTTTTTATAAAGTCAATCACATTATTTCGTTCTACAGATTCAGGAAAAAGCTCTATAACTTGAGCAACAGCTTCTTTATTGTTGATACCGGACAAGAAGATTTTTCTATATATTTCTTGGAGATTTTGTATGGTTTCTGAAGAAAAACCTCTGCGGCGTAATCCTATTGTATTCAAACCAAAGTATGAAAGTGGCTCATGAGCAGCAATAACGTATGGAGGAACGTCTTTGTTGACTTTAGAACCACCTTGAAGCATTGAATGGCATCCTATTTTAGTAAATTGATGAACCAATGAACCTCCTCCAATAATTGCAAAATCATCAACTTCTACTTCTCCAGCAAGTTGAGTTGCATTGGACATGATAATATTGTTATGTAGCAAACAATCGTGTGCAACGTGGCAATAAGCCATTATCAAACAATTATTCCCTATCTCTGTTTTTCCTTTGGATGCGGTTCCTCTATGTACAGTAACACATTCGCGCAATATGTTGTTATCTCCAATAATAGTAAGGGTATCTTCTCCTACAAATTTCAAATCTTGTGGGACAGCAGAAATTACAGCTCCAGGGAAAATCTGACAATTCTTTCCAATTCTTGCTCCGCTGTAAATTGTTACATTCGGTCCAATATGTGTACCATCGCCAATAACTACATTCTTATCGATGTAGGAAAATGGTTCAATAACTACGTTTTTCCCTATTTGTGCTTCAGGATGGATGAAGGCATTGTTTGTCATATTTCTATTATTTATTCAATTGATTTTTAATATCTTTTCTAATTTCTTTTGCCATAGCAGTATTGGTTGAGTGACCAGGATACATCGCTATGACCTTTCCTTTTATAGGATGTCCAACTAATGCAAGGTCACCAATTATGTCAAGCATTTTGTGTCGAGCAGGTTCATTGTTAAATAGAAGTTGTGTATTTATGTAACCAAACTTATCAACACTTGGACATGGTTGATTAATCATATCTGCCAATCGTTTTAGTTCTTCATGAGAAATTTCTTTGTCATAAATAACTAATGCGTTGTTCAAATCACCACCTTTTATGAGATTCATTTTTAGGAGAGGTTCGATTTCACGAACAAAAACAAATGTGCGACAAGGTGCTATTTCCTTCGCGAAATCCTTCATGTCGTTAAGAACGGCAAACTGATTGTTCAATACGGGAGAATCAAACCCTACTAAAACAATCAAACTAAATTTATCGTCAGGCAGTATTGTAATAGACGACTCGCTATTAGGTAGATTATATTCAATTTTTTTATCAACAATGAAATATTTTTTTTCAGCATCTTGTTCTTCAATGCCAATTTTTTCAATTGCTTCTACATATTGTCTTGCACTACCATCAAGAATTGGAAATTCAGGAGCATTTACTTCCATCAGGCAGTTGTCAATCCCAAAAGCATACAAAGCAGCCATTGCGTGCTCAATGGTGCTGATTTGAATTTCGTCTTTTTTTATTACAGTGCCACGAGTTGTTTGCGAAACATATTCTGCTAAGGCAGGAATTTCAGGTTGGTTCTCTATGTCAACTCGCTTAAGAACATACCCAGTATTCTCAGCTGCTGGTTTTAGTGTGAGTTCAATGTTTAATCCAGTATGTAGTCCTTTTCCTTTTACTGTAAAGGCATGTTTTAAAGTACGTTGTTTTTCCATTTCTTTTATTTTTGGTTTTTCTCCAATTCAGAAATTCGTTTTTTTAAATCTAAAATAGTTTGTTGTAATTCCTCAAAATTTTTGAATAAAACGCTTGAACGGCGAAAAGAACTTGCTGAAATAACAGGTGAACCCATCCACATTTTTCCTTCTTCCTTTATTGTTTTTGCAATGCCAGATTGTGCCCCAATTATTGACTTGTCTGCAACGGAAATGTGTCCAGCAACTCCAACTTGACCCGCAAATACACAATTCTTCCCAATTTTTGTAGATCCAGCAACTCCGGTTTGAGATGCCATAACAGTATTTTCTCCTATTTCGGCGTTATGTGCAATCTGAATAAGATTGTCCAATTTAACTCCTTGTCGTATAATTGTAGCTCCCATAGTAGCTCTATCTATACAAGTATTTGCCCCTATTTCAACATTGTCTTCGAGAATTGCAATACCTATTTGTGGTATTTTATCATAACTTCCATCCGGACGAGGAGCAAAACCAAAACCATCTGCGCCTACAACACTGCCAGAGTGAAGAATACAATTATTTCCCACACGACAATCGTGATAAACATTTGAGTTTGTATACATAACGCAATTACTTCCAACTTTGGCTCTTGCACCTACAGTTGCATGTGGATGAAGTTCCGTATTATCTCCAATCTCAGCATTGTCACCAACGCACGCAAAAGGTGCGAGGTAAACGTCCTTCCCAATCTTGGCAGTAGGAGCAACATATGCCAACGGGTCAATTCCTTTGCGTTTAGGTTTCATTGACTCGTAAAGGGAGAGCAACTTGGCTAAACTCTCATAGGCATTATCTACTTTGATAAGTGTAGCTGAAATAGGTTGTTCTGGCTGAAAATCCTTGTTTACAAGAACAATACTCGACTGAGTTTTATATAAGTAGTTTGTATATTTTGGATTGGATAAAAAAGAAAGCGCTCCTTTCGTTCCTTCTTCAATCTTTGAAAAAGTATTAACTGTTTCATTACAATTTCCTACAACTTCGCCTCCTAAGAAATCGGCAATTTGCTTTGCAGTAAATTCCATAATAAAATATTTTTTTTGCGAAAATAATAAAAAATAATATAACAACAATTAGTTTTGATTGCTCTTGTTTGTTTTATAAAAAAAGAGAAACTCTCAAAGGAATTTCTCTATGGAGCGGAAAACGGGGCTCAAACCCGCGACCCCCAGCTTGGAAGGCTAGTGCTCTATCAACTGAGCTATTTCCGCAAATAAAATTATAAATTCTACGTGGGCAGTGATGGATTCGAACCACCGAAGTCGAAAGACAGCTG
>JAGCIZ010000034.1 GCA_017648235.1 Paludibacteraceae bacterium | reverse complement strand
CCATATTTATCCATCACACTCTGATAATAAAGTGTGCGCTCGTTCTTATCCCGAATATTTTGATCATCAAACATTGCTTCGAGGATATTTATTTCAGCAATAACACTTGCCAACTCATCTTCACTGAGCAATACAAAATCTCTCTTTTGGCATGAAACCATAAAAAGAAATAAGCACAAAAAGAGATTAATTTTTTGACGCATCCTCAATCTTTTTTTTCTTAAAAACATCATCAAGCGTTATACTAAAATCCTCACGATGAAAAAGAAAAAGCCAAACGAATCCTACTGTAATAGCCGAATCAGCAAAATTAAACACCGGACTAAAGAAAATATCTCCACCTACAAATGGAACCCAAGTGGGAATTGTAAACAAAGGGAAATAAAGCATATCCACCACCTTTCCATAAAATAATGGAGCATAGCCATCTGCGAAAGAAAGTGTTGCCACATCAAAAAACGTACTTTCAGAAAAAATTACGCCATAGAACAAACAGTCAATCAAATTTCCCATTGCTCCTGCCAAAATCAGCGACAAGCAAAGCAAAAAACTCAATTTGTATTTCCGTCTGACGAGTTTTATAACATAATAAACAATGGCAACGATGAGCAGAAGACGAAAAACTGTTAAGAACAATTTACTGCCAAGCGTCATTCCAAAAGCCATTCCGTCATTCTCGATAAAAAGAATGTAAAACCAGTCAAACACCCGAATACTTTCTCCTAATGTCATCGTAGTTTTTATCCAAACCTTACTCACCTGGTCAATGAGCAAAATCATCAAGACGAAAGTTGAAATTATAATTCCTCTTTTTTTCATCACATAAAAAACCTTTCCCATGAAAAAGAAAGGTCCATTTTTTTATTTCAGATTATTTTCTATTTTGCTTCGCTTCTATACTTAGCGTTGCATGTGGAACTGCTTTTAATCGCTCTTTAGGAATCAACTTCCCTGTTTCACGACAGATTCCATAAGTTTTATTTTCAATGCGAACCAAAGCTGCTTGCAAATGCTGAATAAACTTCATTTGTCGTTGTGCCTGCTGACCGATTTCTTCTTTCGAAAGCGTAGATGCTCCTTCTTCAAGCACCTTGAAACTTGGTGCTGTATCAGTAGTATCGTTGCCATAAGTATTAGCCATACTTGCACGTAACTCGTCGTAGTAACTTTGTGCGCTAGCAAGTTTTTCCAAAACTATTTTTTTGAATTCTTCCAATTCTGCATCCGAATATCTTGTTCTTTCTTCCATTTTTTCCTCCTTTTTTTCATTTACTGATTGCGAAAATAATATTTATTTCTCGAAATAAAAAACTTTTCGTTTTTTATCACAAAATTCAAGCCAATAACTCCTCTCACTATTTTTCTTGACCACCAACCACAAAATCAATTGGAATATAGGAAGCAACCTGATGTTCTCGCTGACCAATTTTGATGGTAGGTTTTATCTTCAACTGCACTTTTGAAGATTCTTCAGTAAGCCCCAAAATATTTTTCACAATTTTCACTACAGGTTCTTTGCTATCACCACTAAGCAGGGTCAGAAGATCCACACTCAAATTCACGGGCAACTGACTTTTTGATCCTGCTGATACCAAAAAAGATTCTGTCAACTGCCCCGACAGCAAATCAACATTGTCAATATTGAGAACATAGTCCAACTTTTCAAATCCTGCATCTTTGGTGTTTGGATTTTCCACATCCAAAACTACGTTCATCGACAAAGGAATCGATTCTGCACCACCACTCAGCAATGCTACTATTTTTGCAACATCCAAAAACGAAAACTGCGTATCGGCCGAAAAACCTGCTACTTCTATATCAGAAACTCGGTTGAAAGAGTAGTTACAATCTTTCATACTAATAGCATTAGAAAAACCTTGAAGCAAAGAGCACCCCGAAAAGCCCAAAGTCAAAAAGAAAAATAGCAATAAATTGATTTTACGTCTCAAATTCATAAGTACTTATTTTTACTGTTAAGGCAAAGATAAATATTTTTTCCTTTCATTGCTTAATGACTTTTTAGCTCAAATGAAAACACAAAAATTACTATTTTTGTCAACGATGTCATCTTTGGTAAAATACACGCTGTTACTACTTTGTTTGTTTTTTTCGCTACACTCATTTGCCGAAGAAAAAAACAAACAAACGGAAGGTGTTCTTTGCCGAATGGTCGTAAAAGGCAACGACACGGTTCCTCACATTATTTTGCGCACTGTATATGTTTTTCCGCCTGAAAAATTCAAAAATAAACGTCAAGAAAAATTCTATTGGAAAACAGTTTACAACGTCAAAAAAGTACTCCCTTATGCCAAAGTTGTAGGAAAAATTTTAGCCGAAACTAACGATACGCTAATGAAAATCCCTAAAGAAAAAGACCGAAAAAAATACATGAAGCAGTTGGAAAAAAACATTTTCAAAACCTATGAAGGAGATATGAAAAAATTCACACTTTCGCAAGGAAAACTGCTTATCCAACTCATTGATAGAGAGTGCGACCAAACCTCATACTCACTCATAAAGTCCTACAGAGGCGGATTTGTAGCTGCCTTTTGGCAAGGATTTGCTCGTCTCTTGGGAGCAGACCTAAAAAGCGATTTCGATATCCGATCTAGCGAAAAGGATAAAATGGTAGAGCGAATTATTCTCCTTGTAGAATCTGGGCAACTGTAAACCACAAAAAAAGGCGAGTCAGCATAGCCTTCCCGCACTTGAATGTTTTCACAACGGAATAATCCTTATTGTGATTTGCTTTTAAATTTGTGTGACAAATGTATTACATATTTCTTATATTTTCCAAATTTTTATACGTAATTTTGTGATACTCATTTGATTTTAAACATACATATATGAAACGTATATTGGGATTAGATTTAGGTTCATCTAGTATAGGTTGGGCTATTATTGAAGAACATAGTAAAGAAATTTTATCTAAAGAAAATCTTTATACAAAAGATAAAATTATTGCAATAGGAAGCCGTATTATACCACTTTCCACTGACGAAAGCAAGCAATTTTCAAACGGACAAGCTCTAACAAGAAATTCAGAAAGAACACAAAAAAGAACACAACGCAAAGGATATGACCGATATCAACTACGTAAAGCACTATTATTAGAAAAACTATCCCAATTAGGAATGTATAATGGCAGTTCTCTAAAACTATCAAAACTTCAATTGTGGGAATTAAGAGCTAAAGCCACAAATGAACAAATTTCATTAACCGAATTAGGTCGTGTACTTTGTCATATTAACCAAAAGAGGGGTTATCGCACCATAAAATCAGACTATGGAGATAAAAAACAAGGTGCATATGTAACTCAAATATTGGAACGACATAAAGAGATTAACGAACAAAAAATTACCATTGGACAATTTCTTTATAATGGTATTAAAAACAACCCTGCATATCGATGCAAAGACCGCATTTTCCCACGCATAGCATATATGGAGGAATATGACACCATAATGAATTGCCAAAAACAATTTTACCCCGAAACGCTAACGGATGATATTATTGAACATATTCGTAATTATATTATTTTTCACCAACGACCACTAAAATCTTGCAAACATTTGGTTAATCGTTGTGAATTGGAACGATTTGAAATTAAAAAAGGTGAAAGCACTATAAATTGTGCACCAAAAGTAGCTCCACGCACCTCTCCACTCTTTCAAGTTTGTAAGATTTGGGAAAGCATAAACAACTTAAATATTCAAAATAAAGTAAATGACACTTTACACATTACCCAAGAACAGAAGCAAGCTATTTTTGACTTTATGAATACCAACGAGAAGTTAAAAGCCACTGACCTAAAAAACATTCTTGGCATTAAAAGTAAAGATTGGCAATTAGGAAAAGCAGTAAACGGCAACGGACTTCAAGGGAATACAACATATTGTGCTATCAACAAAATTTTAAAAAACCATCAAGAATACAAACACCTTCTACAATTTAACTTAATAGTTAATAGTTTAGAAGTTGTTAATCCTGAAACTGGAGAAATCTTTGAAAGAAAATTTATTGATTCTATTTTTGAAAAACAACCTCTTTACGAATTGTGGCACGCTCTCTATTCAATCTCAAATATCGAAGAGTTACATCGTACGCTTAAAAACAAATTTAAAATCACAAAAGAGGAAGTAATTAATGACCTATGTCGAATAGATTTTGTTAAAGCTGGCTATAGCAACAAATCTTCTCGAGCTATTCGTAAGATACTACCTTACTTACAAGATGGCATTCAATATCATGAAGCTAAGTTAATGGCTGGATATAATGACGTCACTCCAACTAAAGAGCAAAACGAAGCTCGTCAACTTGCAGAAAAGTTACTGCCAATAAAAAAAGGTGAACTTCGTCAACCTGTTGTAGAAAAAATATTGAATCAACTAGTAAACCTAGTTAATGCTCTAATGGATGAACATGGCAGATTCGATGAAATTCGTGTTGAACTTGCACGCGAATTAAAACAAAACAAAGAAGAGCGAGAATCAACTTCTAAAGCCATTAACAAGAATCAAAAAGAAAATGAAAGAATCGCCAATCGAATAAAAGAAGAATATAGACTTACTCCTACACGCTCACGTATTCAAAAATACAAAATGTGGGAAGAGAGTGAACACATTTGCATCTATTGCGGAAAGACAGTAAGTGCAAAAGAGTTCCTGCTAGGGTCAGGTGTTGAAGTTGAACATATCATTCCACGCTCTGTACTTTTTGACGATAGCTTCTCTAATAAAGTTTGTTCTTGTAGAGAATGTAACAACGACAAAAACAATCGTACGGCATACGATTATATGAGAACAAAAAGCGAAGGAGATTTCAATGCTTACATTGAGCGTATAGATGATTTGTTTAATAAAAACAAAATATCAAAAACAAAACGCAAAAATTTACTTTTACCTTCAACTGAACTACCAACCGACTTCATTGAGCGCCAGTTACGCGAAAGCCAATACATTGCAAAAAAAGCCAAAGAAATATTGCAAACCATTTGCTACAATGTATATTCAACAAGTGGTAGCATCACTGACTTTATTCGCCACCTTTGGGGATGGGACGAAGTACTACACACTCTCAATTTTAATCGTTATAAAAATGCTGGTCTAACAGAAATGGTTGAGCGTGAGATAAATGGCAAAAAGATAGAAGTAGAGCGAATTGCAGGTTGGACTAAACGGATGGATCATCGTCATCACGCCGTTGACGCATTGACTATTGCTTGTACTAAACAAGGATACATACAACGCATCAACAACCTTAACTCTCTCAAAGACGTTTCATTTAGTTCTTTTTCTGATGACAAGCAGAACAAAGAAACTCGCCAACGACTAACCCTTCTTGAACGTTACATAAAAATACAACCTCACTTCTCCACTGCCGAAGTAGAACAAGTAGTAGAAGGCATTGCAGTATCATTCAAAAGCGGAAAACGTGTGGCTAGCATAGGTAAACGATATATCAGAAAAGGAGGAAAACGCATTTGTGTTCAACGTGGAATTATCATTCCTCGAGGAGCTCTGAGTGAAGAAAGTGTATATGGATGCATACAAAATAGTGAAACAAAAAAACAAGAAATCGTAATTAAATATAAACTTGCAAGTATCGGTCCAAAAGATGTAAACTTTGTAGTTGATAAACGAATACGTGATATTTTACGCAATAGACTTCAGCAATTTGATGGCAAACCTGAAAAAGCTTTTGCTGAACCAATATACGACCATCAAGGTAGAGAAATCCGAAGTGTAAGATGTTATACAGGACTCAACTCAACTGTTCCTGTTCGCTACAACGAGCAAAATGAACCCATTGCATTTGTAAAACCGGGCAACAATCACCACGTTGCTATATACGAAGATGAAAACGGGAAACTCCAAGAACACGTCGTTACATTTTGGCACGCAGTGGAACGCAAAAAGTATGGCATACCTACTATTATTACAAACACTGCAGACGTTTGGGACAATGTATCCAATAAAATGAAAATGCCACAAGCGTTCTTAAATCAATTACCTCCATCTGCTTCTTGGAAATTCAAGTTCTCAATGCAGCAAAACGAAATGTTCATTCTTGGAATGGAAGAAGAACTATACAATGATGCTATGCAAAAAGAAGACTATGCAACATTGAGTAAGTATTTATATAGAGTGCAGAAAATAGCAAAGGGAGACTATTCCTTTAGACATCATTTGGAAACAAGTGTAGATGACAACTCAAGCATTGCAAAAAGTATGGGCAAAATGAAACGTTTAAGTCCAAAATCGTTAATTGAGAATAACCCACATAAAGTTCATATAAGTATAATTGGCAAAATAACGGAAATATGATAAAGCGTACATTATATTTCGGCAATCCCGCTTACTTGAGTACTAAGTATGCACAATTGGAAATCCGTTTGCCCGAGGTAGAGAAAAACAAGAATCTACCTGAGAGTTTTAAAGCCACTGCCATAAAGCAAATACCAATTGAAGATATTGGTGTTGTGATTCTCGACAATAAACAGATAACCATAACACAAGGAGCATTAAGCGCATTGCTGGAAAATAATGTTGCGGTCATTTCATGCAATGAACATCGCATGCCCTCGGGACTAATGCTGCCACTTGCCTACAACACTACACAATCGGAACGCTTCAGACACCAAATAGAAGCATCTCTTCCTTTGAAAAAACAATTGTGGCAACAAACCATTCAGGCAAAAATTGCTAATCAATCTGCTGTACTGCTTCTTCAACGTGGACTTGTTTGTGGAAATATGGAAGCTTGGATAAAGCGAGTCAAAAGTGGCGACAGTGAAAACCTCGAAGGTCGCGCTGCGGTCTATTATTGGCAAAATCTATTCGGACACATCAATGGTTTTAATCGCGACCGCGAAGGCATTCCTCCCAACAATCTACTAAACTATGGCTACGCCATTTTACGTGCAGTGGTAGCACGTTCATTGGTAAGTAGTGGTTTGTTACCAACTTTAGGTATTCATCATCACAATCGCTACAATGCCTATTGTCTTGCCGACGACATCATGGAACCCTACCGACCTTATGTTGATAAATTAGTAGCCGAAATTGTAGATAGTGGCATCGACTGTTCTACTCTTACCACCGAAATTAAGAGCGAACTTCTATCAATTCCTGTTACCGACGTAGTAATAAATGGTCGACGTAGTCCTTTAATGATAGGTGTGGGTATTACTACCGCATCGCTATACAAATGCTACAGTGGAGAACTACGCAAAATCGCATATCCTACAATGAAAAATGATTGAACGCTTTAGCGAATATCAAATAATGTGGATTTTTGTTTTTTTCGATCTGCCAACAGAAACTAAAAACGAACGCAAAAAATATGCTGAATTTAGGAAGAAACTTTTGCGCGACGGATTCACTATGTTTCAGTTCTCTATTTATTTGCGCCATTGCCCGAGCAGAGAAAATGCCAACGTACACATCAAACGGGTAAAAAAATGGCTTCCAAGCGATGGAAACGTCGGAATTCTTACTATCACAGACAAGCAATTTGGTCAAATGGAACTCTTCAGAGGATGCCAGCATGTCGAGAAGGAATTGGAGCCTCAACAATTAGAACTATTTTAGAAGTCCAAAAATAGAAAACGGATTTACTCTGTAAAAAAGCAAATCCGTTTATCAAACACTTTGATTTTTATTTCCTAAAACACCTCACAAATTACTGTTCTATAATAGTTTACAAGAATCGTGATGTGTTTGATAGTTCAAAGATACAAATTTAAAAGCAAGTCACAACAATTCCAAACATAATTCCTAAAGCAGTTGCGATGTGTTTGATAGTTCAAAGATACAAATTTAAAAGCAAGTCACAACAGTTTGGTACGTTGAGCCTAACCCTCTAACGATGT
>JAGCIZ010000329.1 GCA_017648235.1 Paludibacteraceae bacterium | reverse complement strand
TCATAAATGATGCTATTCACTATTATAACTATAATCAATATAAAAATAATACTTATTACAGAAATGATAATTTTACCAAAAGTTGTTTTTATAAATCTCTTAATTTTGTTCATAATAAAATATTTTTAAAAAATACCACCAATTCTTAAGAAAGAAGGTTTTCTGTTAGCAATGCCTTTACCTATTTCTGCAATACCATTTGCAATAGCAGTGGTACGCATAGTTTTAGCAACTTCCGATGCTTCTATTTTTCTAAACTCGTTGTCGGCATCTTGTTGTTTGTCTATACGTTTTTGTTCAGCATTCCATGCTTGTTGTTGTTCGGCAGAGAGTTGCTTTTTGTATTCGTTGAAAACCATATCTGCCTCTTTTTTGTGTGGAGAGTTTGCTGGAATCATAGCATAGTATTCCATAGCAAGCGTATTTACCTCGCCATAAGTAGATTGTCCCAAAGCCGATTTCATAAGAGCAAGAATGTTGCATCCTTCTTTAGCAATATGTTGGTTGAAATAGGTGTTCATCAACTCTAATGCTACAGGATAATGAATAGAATCGCTCGATGGAATAGCAGAAAGCAAAGCCATAGCTTCTGTATAATTCTCTTGTGTAGCACATCTTTTGGCATCGTTTATCATGTTTTCTCCTTCTCTCTTGAAAAACTCAATCAATTTTTGTTGCGATTCTGCCACAAACGATTGCATTTTTGCTGATTTTGGGTCAACCGATTTGAACGCATTTGTAAAAGCAAGTTGATCCGATTCGCCCACACCTTTCAGCTGTAGATTGGTGCTACCAAATACCGTTCCTGTAAGAATGTCGCCAATGTAGAATGTAACGTCGTAGTTGACGAGATATTTTACTGGAGCTGTACTTATTGCCTCCTTCGACAAAACAGTAGCTTCTGGAACAATTATAAAACGAGGATTGGCATACAATCCGCCAATGCCATTGGTAGTGATTATTTGCAATGTTTTTTGTTCAATTTGTTTTGCAATACCAGCATCCAATTTTTCTACTTCTGGGATATATACAGAAAGTTTTACCCACCCTTCAGTCGACTCATATGTAGCAGAAGAAAAATCGTTCTCAGCATTGTATTTAGCCTTTTTCTCTGCCAAAAGACGTTCTCTTTCTTCATCAGATATCTTTTTTTCTGTGGCATCAGGATTGAATGCTACTCCTCCGCCATTGTTATTTGATTTATTACCATTACAAGCAACAAGAAACAAACTTGCTAGTGCAAACACTATAAAAACTTGCTTTTTCATAATTATTACATTCCTTTTATTGAAATTAATGCATCACCCAAACCTTGAGTTTTGTTTGAAGATTTCACTCCGCAACCTTTGTTCAAATCTTTTGCTAGAGCTCTTGCAAAATCGTAGGCACTATATTGTGTGCCATTTTCATTCAAAGTTTTAATTCTAACATTGGTAAAATAGAGCTCTGTATTGGTATTTCTTACCATAGTGTAAGCTCCTTGTACAGTGTTTACCTTCATATAGTCAATTATGTAGTCGGTATAAGTGTCACCACCTAAACATTCGTCCGACATAGTAAGATTCACATCTCCCTCAATTGTAATTCTTACAGTAATATCACGACCTAATTCAATAATTTCGCCGAAATAATTATCTATTTGTTTGCTAAAATCTTTTCCTGTAGTGGCTAAAGCCATTTCCATGAGTTTTGTTGCAGAGTTTTCCTTTGAATCTTTACCAAATTCTGCTTGTTGAATAGTTGCAACTACCTTATTAGAGAAAGCATCAATGGCTTTTATTGAATAAGTTATACTTTTCTCAACAGAACCCCTTTTTACAAAGTTCGATTTCAAATCATAGTCTAATTCGAAAATAATGTCAGGTTTTGCTGATGTTAACAACATGGTTTTAACATCTTTTTGTATTCCATCAATGTCATCGAGCATATTTTGATCATTGATAGATTTCAATGTTTGTTCCAAATCATTGCAAGGGAATCCATAATCAATAAAAATTTGTTGAATAGCAGCAATAATGAATTTTGAATTTTCATCGTTTAGGAGATACTTGCTAAAATCTCTAACTTGAATAGTTTTTCCGTTTACATTTTCTTGAATTAAAGCTCCATGTTTTTGCAATAATTGATCACTAGGAATCACCATCAATCGTGGTTTTTGAGTTTCACTTACATTCACTCCTTTTTTGTTTCCACATCCAAATAATCCCAACGCTAGAAAAGGGATTAAAAAAAGTACTTTTTTCATTTTTTCTAAATTTTATTGTTAATAATTAATTATAAAATCAATACTGTTATTTTCCCTTGCAAAGAAAATATAAAAAATCTCCAGAAAAAAAGTCCTTGTTGGTCCTTTTTCATTTGATAATCAGCAATATGCTAATACCCAAAAGTTTAACACACCTTTGTATTATCATATATGATAATCCATCTGCAATAGTAATAAACTAATTTTACATACACAAACAAAAATTATCATTTTTGATATAAACACACAACAGGGGGGGTGGTAAATCTCTGATAATCAATAATATGTCAAGTGAAAAAGAAATAGCCATTAGGATTGGCATTCGTATAAAGGAGTTGCGAATGCGAGCCAATTTGTCGCAAATAGAGCTGGCTTTTCGTTGCAACTTCGAACCCTCGAACCTGAATCGGATAGAAGCAGGAAGAACTTACCCCACCATAAAAACACTCTGCAAGATAGCCAACGGTCTCGATGTGCCGTTTCACGCACTCACCGACTACATAAAATAACTTCCACCTATTACTGCTCCACCAAACTTTTCTGCAAAGCTAAAAGTTGCTGATACTCTTCTTCTGAAATTTTTCCTTGCCTATACACATCATGTGCTTTTGGCAAACAGTTTACGTATTGAAGATATTTATTCATAGTTTCCGATTGCACAATGGAAACCGCATTATAGAACTGATGGTAAAACAAAGAATTTTCTTCAAGAGTTTTGCTCACTTCGTTGCAATAATTTTGCACACTTTTGAAAAAAGGGAAAACTTGTGCATGAGCAATTTCGTAATATTTGATTTCACCATTTTCAATAGCTTGAGTAGCAGGAAGAAGTTGTTTTCGTATCCAGTTGGTGGTTTCATCGATTAGAATTTGCTCTTGTGACGCATAGTCGGAAGTAGTTTTTTCTACCCAAACCGTATCTTTTTGTTCTATAACAATCGTATCCGC
>JAGCIZ010000328.1 GCA_017648235.1 Paludibacteraceae bacterium | reverse complement strand
CCCACCACGCTAAACGTACTTAAAGAACTTACGTCTCAACTTATAGACATACATTCTCAACACGAGAATCTATTGTTGACAAAAGAATCTTTTTTACTTGACATAGTAGATTCGGTAGCAAAAACAAAAACTCTAAAAAAAGACTTTTTTGAAAAATACACATATTACAAAAAAGTTTATGCTGAACTTTATGAATTAAAAGAAAATGCTGAAAAAATAAAAGCAGATCGCGATTATGCCTTATTTCAGTTCAATCAACTTTCGGATGCAAAATTAAAAGAAAACGAACAAGAAAGTTTAGAAACAGAACTCTCAATGCTTAGTCATACAGAAGAGATAAAAAATGCGTTGTCTAGTGTTTATAACTTTTTGGAAGGAGAGCAACAAAACTCACTTTCTAAACTAAGAGATCTAGAAAATCAAGTTAAACGTATTGAGCAATATTCTCCAGCACTAGGAGAATTGGCAAATCGTTTAGAAAGCTGTCGCATCGAACTAAAGGACATTTCTTCTGAAAGCGAAACCTTACTTAATACTACAGACTTCAACCCAAACAAAAAAGCAGAAATAGAAGAACGACTAAATCTCATTTATAGTTTACAACAAAAACATCGAGTTTCTTCTATAGATGAGTTACTCAAATTGCAAAGCGAATTTGAACAGAAATTACAACAAATAGATTCTTTTGACACTAATCTAGAAGCCCTCCAAAAAAAAGTAAACGAAGCCTTCGAACTTATGCAAAATGCCGCAAAACTGCTTTCTAACAAACGACATTCTGTATGTGGAGAAATATCAAAAATGATAGAAGAAAAACTCATTCTTTTAGGAATGCCAAATTCACAATTCGAAGTTTCGATTAGCGAAAAAAACGATTTTTCTCCGTCGGGGAAAGACTTAGTAGAATTTTTATTTACCGCAAACAAAAATGGCAGTTTGAAACCTATTACCGACATTGCTTCTGGAGGTGAAATGTCGAGAGTTATGCTCAGTATTAAATCTCTACTAATCTCAAAATCTTATCTCCCAACTATTATTTTCGATGAAATCGACACAGGAGTCTCTGGAGAAATTGCTCATCGCATGGGAGAAATAATGGCTAGCATTGCTCAAACAACACAAGTAATTTCTATTACCCATCTTCCACAAATTGCCTCTAAAGGAACTACTCACTATAAAGTTTATAAATTCGACAACGAACAATCAACAATAACAAATATCGTTGAGTTATCTAAAGAAGAAAGAATTCTAGAAATTGCAGAACTTTTAAGCGGAAAAAATCATTCTCAAGCAGCAATTGAAAATGCGATATAGTTACTAGGAGAAAGATAAAAACGGCTTATCTCCACCTAATTTTCTGACCAATCCGAATAATACTCTTTGATGATAATCGATTAAGTTTACAAAGATTAGAAACAGTAGTTCCGTAACGACGCGCTAACCCAGAAAGTGTATCTCCAGAACGAACAACACAATAACAAGCTTTTGCTAATTCGTCTAAAATACTTTTGTGATCGTAGGCATCAGTTTTTACCATAAAAAAATCATCACTACGAATTTGTTTTTTTTCAAAATCTATAAGTTTCCAAGGATTTATAGCATTTCCCAAAAAACGTATTTCAAAATGCAAATGAGGTCCTGTTGATCGTCCCGTATTTCCCCCCAAAGCTATCGGTTGCCCTGCCTTAACTGTATCATTTATATGCATAAACGACTTAGACAAATGAGCATAAACTGTTTCTAAACCGTTAGAATGGCGAACAACCAAATATCGACCATAACCATTTTTTTCATAATCTAGAATACGTACTTGTCCATCAAAAATAGAACGAATGGTATCACCAACATTCAAACCAATGTCAATTCCATAATGAAAACGATACCTTCTCAAACCAAAATTTGATGTTATACGAGTACTCTCTAGCGGATGAACATACTCTTTGCAAGCAAAACATAAAGAATCTGGCAAACTATCAATTTTAACCTTGTAGGGATTTACCTTTTCAGTATTCCAATTACCAAAATAGAGCGAATCTGCTGGATGCGATCCATGCCACAAACGTTCATTTTCTAACTCAAACTCCGTAAAAAACTCTACAGTGTCTTGACTACTTTGCGACAAAGAATCTAACTCTATTTCTTGAGCCGAAAAAGAAACAAAAAAATGAATCAAAAAAATAGAACAAAAAAATCTTAATGACTTATCTTTCATCGCTCGCATAAATAAAATTTAATGTAGGCAATTCATAATCAAAAAAGTCACTCTCTACAAAGAAACGATTCAATTCTATTTTTGCATTTTCCACAGAATCCGATGTATGTACCATATTTTCTTGTCCACTCACACTATAATCACCTCTAATGGTACCAGCCACAGCATTCCGCCCGTTTGTTGCTCCCGTCATCGAACGTACTACTTGCACACAATCAATTCCTTCCCAACAACAAACTATAACTGGAGAAGCTTTCATTGCCGCTACAATGCGAGGAAAGAACGGACGATCTATTAAATGGGCATAATGTTCTGCCAAAATTTCATCGGTCAATTGTATCATTTTGATAGCCACTAACTTCAAACCTTTTCTTTCAAATCGAGTAATAACTTCTCCTATCAAACCACGCTGTACTGCACTTGGCTTTAGAATCACTAATGTTCTTTCCATAACTCACAAATTTATATTCCACAAAGATACGAAAAATACGATAAGAATCATCTATTTTGGACTTTTATAGCTTTCAACAATTTGCTACTTTTGCAATAAAATTCTTTATTTCTCGTTTATAAAACGGGCATTTACAAACAAAATCAATGAAAATTAGAAATAAAATTCTTCTTCTTTTTCTACTAACTTGCATCGGATTACAGGCACAAAACTTGCCATATGCCGACTACAAACGTTTTCATTTCGGATTTTCATTAGGTTTGAATTTCTTGGATTTTAATACAATACCAAGCCAGAAGGAGATTGACGGAGAGACATACCAAGCTGACGTTGTCAGTTTAATGCCGGGATTTACCGTATCGCTAATTTCGGATGTTAGACTAAATGACTACTTCAACATACGATTTTCTCCTGGATTACATTTTGGCGAACGTACCATAAGTTATTTAGGACAAACAACTCAAGAACGCTTCAGCACATCGGTACAATCCGCCATCATTGCACTACCCGTTTACCTTAAATTTAGTGCATTTCGCGTACATGACTACAAACCTTACCTAATTGCAGGAGGAGGTGTTTCTTTTGATGTTTTCAAAAACAAAAAAGTGCCGATTATGCTCAACACTTTTGACTATTTTATTGATTTCGGAGCAGGATGCTGCATTTACTTTCCATACTTTAGATTTTCTCCTGAAATCAAATTCTCTATTGGATTTAATAATGTATTAATGCCGTTTGACAAACAAGGAAGAGAAGACAATATTGAATTCAAACGATACAACGACGCCATTGCTAAAATGACCACAACAATGCTTACCGTTTGTTTCAATTTTGAGTAATACTATTCAACAACAATTGTTTCAAAACCTAAGGTTCTAACTCTTTCCCCAATTTCCTGCAATTTTTCTTTTGAAGCTTTTTGCAATCCTTCAGCAGGAGTTTTTCTGTCAAGTGAATAAATTTGTACTGACTTTGGACAAATCCTTTTCAAAACACTCAACCACGCAGATACCTCATCTTCCGTCGTGTTGTCAAAATGTTTTCCATTAAAAACTCCACTAAAAAAAAGTGTTTGAATAGTCAATTTACCATTGAATTTGGATAGTGTATCAATAGTTTTCTCGATAGAAAAATTAGGATTTGTTGGCTGGTTGATTATTTTTACCGTTTCTTCATTTACAGAGTCTAATTTAAGGATGTTATTGTCAACCATTTTCAAAGCCTCAAAAACCCTCTCATTATTGAGCATTGTAGCATTCGACAACACACTAATTTTTGCTAAAGGAAAATAAAAATCTCTAAGACGAATTGTTTCTTCAATTATTTCAAGAAAAAATGGATTCATCGTTGGCTCGCCATCCCCAGCAAAAGTTATTGTATCCAAACCTTCATTATTTTGTTGCATCTCATTCAATCGACTTTCAAGTGCAAATTTAACTTCTTCAACTGTTGGATATTTTGCTTCCTTTATATTTATCGAATTAAACCCACATTCACAATAAATACAATTGAACGTACAAATCTTGTTACCTTTAGGCAAAAGATTTACCCCCAAAGAAGTTCCTAAACGACGACTTTTTATCGGACCAAAAACTATTTTTTCAAACAACATAAACGGGCAATTCCTTAATCAAACTTCTAAGCAAAGTTAGAAAAAAATATAGTAAACAGTAAAAAAAGTATATAAAGAAGGAAAATTTCTTTGTTTTAATAAATTCTTCTCTTACCTTTGGAAACATTATTTTCAATTTTTTATTTATCTAAACAATTTAATTATGAAAAAGAAATTACTTTTTATTGTAGCTATTTTGCTCTGCGTCACAGCAAAAGTAAACGCTCAAGCATTAAATCACAACAACTACATTAATCGTAGTATTAATCTTGCTAGTCAGTATAGTAGTTGGAATCCAGGAACTGCACTTTCTGGTTGTGAAGAAGACGAATATTTCTTCATTTCTCGTGTAAAACCAATGAAGAGATTTACTAACTCTAACACACAGGTGAACACCTCGCTCAGTCCTAATCGTAAGGTAATGTGGTGGTGTCCAGTAGGTGGAGATGGTTGGACAAGTTTACCTCGTTATATGTTTGATTCTGAAGCATATAACATTTGGAGTTACACTGATATTCACGGAAACTGGACTCAGGGATTTTTAAGTTGTCCTGGCGCTTTTTCTGATGTATGTCACAAAAATGGTGTAGCTAACTCTGTAGTAAGCCAACCTGCGTACGGTGCAAACTTGTCAAGCGACGGCAATGGAGCAATCTATGCTCAATTCTACAATGGTGGTGCTGACAAACTGCTAAAACTTATGAAATACTATGGAATTGACGGTTTAGGATTCAATTCTGAGTGTAGTTTTAAGGTTACCGTAAGCGGAGTAAATTTGAACAATTTACAGTCTTTCTTCTCTCAAATGCACCAGAAAAAAGCTTCTTATGGAATGGATGCATTGCATATCGATTGGTATGACGGTGTTCGCAACAATGGTTCAATGAGTTTTGGTTCGAACCAACTTGACGGAACAAATAATAGTTGGTTCCATTATAATGGTTATCCTGTTTGTAACGGATTCTTTTTGAACTATAACTGGGGAAGATCACAACTTCAAAATTCGCAAACCAAAGCAAATGACTTACGTTCAAATTCTTCTTGGGATGTATATGCTGGTATGGACATGCAAGGAAGACAAGAAGCTAATTGGCTAGAATTGCAAAACTATAACATCTCTATCGGTATTTGGGGAGCACACAACTCAAGCATGCCTTACGAAAGTCGCTCAAAGAATGGTTCATCTCCTGACTCTTGTCAAGCAGTTTACAATCGTCAAATGGAAAACGTATTTACAGGTTCTTCACGAAATCCTGTAAACACTCCTGCTTTGACCAACAGATTGGGATATCACCTTGGAACTGCTTTAGGAGGATTTTCTAAATTAGTTCCTGCTAAATCTGTCTTGTCATGGACAGTTAACGGATATTTCCCATTCATTACTTACTTCAACAACGGTAATGGAGCATTCTTCAATAATGAAGGTGAAACTACTTTCAATCACGAATGGTACAATATTGGTATTCAAGACTACATGCCAACATGGCGTTGGTGGATTACCACATCATTCATGGGTCGTGATGCTAGTAATGTTCCTACAGGATTTTCTGCAAACATTTGTTGGGAAGATGCTTGGTTTGGAGGTTCTTGTTTGAAAGTTGAAAACACTAATGCAGCAAACACTTCTGTTTACTTGCACTTGTTCAAAACTCAATTCCCTCTTGCTACTGGTTACGAATTCACTATTCGTTACAAAGTGTTGAGCGGAAAAGCTACAGTTCAACTTGTAGGTTCAAAAGAAGGTTCAGAAGGTACAGCTGTTGCTCGTCCTGTTGGTGCGGTTACTGCATCT
>JAGCIZ010000327.1 GCA_017648235.1 Paludibacteraceae bacterium | reverse complement strand
GTTGGAAATCAGACAAACGTTGTTTTGTTGGCAAAGAATTGTCGTTGTCTGCTAGGTTAAGTTCTACACGATTAAATTTTTCTTGATATGCTTCAATGTGTTTGTTCTTAAGTTTTTCGTAAGGTATTTTTTCTGCATTTGCTAGCAAATCGTCAACAGTTTTTTCATAAGCACTATCCAACATGTTGGTTGACGAAGAAATTATGATGTAAGCACTTGTTGCTTTTTGAAGTTTGAGGTTTTTACCTACTTGTTCTAACAAGCCATCTTCGTGAAGAACCTTTATACGAGTTTTATAGCGAACGCCTTCTACGTTTTTTTGTCCACTATTTAGTTCTCCTTCCATATATAAATCATTGTCGGTAACGTATGTAAAATAGCGTTGTGGACGATTGAGAGATAGTGTGAAACCTATTTTATTACTTTTATTTGAAGATAGTTTTATAATGATTACATCGTCGCTGTGAGAGACAAAATATTCACGGCGATACTCGGTGTTTTTTATTGAAAAAGATGTGTATGCAACAGCATCTTTTAGAGATAATCCTCTTCGGTAATTTTTTATTGAGTCTGCCACAATATCGTGCTCAATTTTCAAGTTTCCTAAGATTTGATATGTACCAAAAGGAATATCTGCTCCTTTAGCTTGACCAGAACCTTTTCCACCGCATAAAAAATGCTTATAAACCAAATCTTGAGCTTCTTTGTTTTTTCCTCGTTGTAGCAAAGTGCGTATTTTGGGAAGATATTTTTTTGCTTCCAAATTTTGCTGAGTACTATCGTAACTGCCTGACCACATGGTGATGTCATTGAGTACAACAGTTTCTTTGTAAACATCGCCACTTGGCATTGCTCCTAAACGTCCATTTCCAATAGGGTAGTAGTCTTCCCAAATTTTAGACGCTTCATTGTCCCAAATTTCCAACTCGTTTGTTTGTATATTGTTTTGATTATTGATGTTACAAGAACAAACTAGTAAACTAATAAAAACGCTACTGATGAAAAATTTAAGTTTCATATACTTTTATTTTAATAGTGCAATTTTAATAACTTCTTCAACGTCAGAAACAAAATGGAAAGTCAACCCTTTTATATACATTTCTTTTATTTCTTCTATGTCTTTCTTATTTTCATTTGAAAGAATAATTTCAGTTATTCCAGCTCGTTTGGCAGCTAATATCTTTTCTCTTATTCCACCAACAGGAAGAACTTTTCCTCTTAAGGTAATTTCTCCTGTCATTGCAATACCTTTCTTTACTTTACGTTTTGTAAGTGCAGATACAAGTGCGGTGGCGATTGTTATACCTGCCGATGGTCCATCTTTTGGAATTGCGCCTTCAGGTACGTGAATATGAATATTTTGCTCTTCAAAAATATCAGAATCAATGCCAAATTTCTTTGCGTTTGATTTGATGTATTCAAGTGCTAAAACGGCAGATTCTTTCATTACGTTGCCCAAGTTTCCTGTAAGAGAAAGTTTCTTCTCTTTGCCATTGCTTAAACTCGACTCTATGAATAAAATTTCTCCACCAACTTGAGTCCATGCAAGACCTGTAACAACTCCAGTATACTTATTCCCTTGGTATTTTTCAAGACTAAATCGAGGACTTCCAAGTAAATCATGAATATCTTCTACTTTGAGAACTTTGTTGAAAGATTCTTCTAATGCTATTTTTTTAGCGATTTTTCTTACAACTTTCGCAATTGTTTTATCAAGAGTTCGCACTCCAGATTCGCGTGTGTATGACTCAATAATTTCTTTTATTGCCGCACGAGAAAAAGAAACCAAACCTTTCTCTATTCCGTGTTCTTCTATTTGTTTTGGAATGAGGTGTTTTGAAGCAATTTCTATTTTCTCATCAAGAATATAACCATTCACTTCTATAAGTTCCATTCTGTCAAGCAGAGGTCTGCTTATTGTAGATAAACTATTAGCAGTAGCAATAAATAGAACTTTAGAAAGGTCAAAATCGATAGATAAATAGTTGTCGTGGAACGCATTGTTTTGTTCTGGATCGAGCACTTCCAATAGCGCAGAAGCTGGATCTCCTTTGAAATCTTCGCCTACTTTATCAATTTCGTCTAGCACAAACACCGGATTTGAAGATCCTGCCTTTTGAATGTTTTGAATTATTCGTCCGGGCAATGCTCCAATGTAAGTTCTCCGATGACCTCTAATTTCTGCTTCGTCATGAAGTCCTCCAAGTGACATTCTTACATATTTTCTATTCAGAGCTTCTGCAATGGATTTTCCGAGAGAAGTTTTCCCTACTCCTGGAGGGCCATAAAGACAAATAATAGGTGCTTTGAAATCTTTTTTTAATTTGAGAACAGCCAAATGCTCCAATATTCGTTCTTTCACCATGTCCAATCCTGCATGATCTTTGTCTAAGATTTTTTTTGCACGTTTTAAGTCAAAATTGTCTTTAGTATATTCGTTCCAAGGAAGTGACAAAATGTTTTCCACATAATTCATCTGTATTTGAAAATCAGGAGAATGTGGATGTGTTCGCTCTAGCTTTTTTATTTCTTTCTCAAAAAAACTTTTTGTTTTATCGTTCCACTTTTTTGATTTTGCCTTTTCTTTCAACTCTGCAATCTCTTGTTCATTAATGTCGCCACCTAGTTCGTCTTGAATTGTTTTTATTTGTTGTTGCAAATAAAATTCGCGTTGTTGCTTGTCGATATCAACGCGTGCTTTCTTTTGAATAGATGCTTTTATTTCAAGTAATTGCGATTCTTTTGTTAGTAAATCAAGAAGTTGATAACCACGTTCTTGCATGTCATCAATTTCCAAAAGGTGGACTTTGTCAATAAGTTTCAAACCAAAATTGGAACAAACAAAGTTGATCAAAAAGTCGGGATGCTCAATATTTTTGATGGAAAACGATGCTTCTGATGGCATTGTACCGGAATTTTTTACAATTTTCAGCGCTAATTCTTTTATAGCTTCTACTAATGCTGCAAATATGTGATCATCGTCACTATCTGAACTTGGCAAAATCTCGTTTTTTAAGTTGATTTTAGCGTGTAGATAAGGTTCTTTTTGTGTAACTGTTTGTATCTCTGCACGTTTTTTTCCTTGAAGAATTACTGTGGTCGAATTATCGGGCATTTCAAGAATACGAACAATTTTTGCCACAGTTCCCATTTGGAATAAATCATCTTTGTCGGGGTCTTCTGTTTTACGGTCTTTTTGCGTAGCAACAACAATTTCGCAGTTTTTTTTGTATGCTTCTCTAACCAAGCGAAGTGATTTTTTTCTTCCAACAGTAATTGGCATTATCACGCTCGGAAAAAGAACCATATCTCTTAGCGCAAGAAGTGGAAGTTCGTCGCCACTTTGGCTTTCGAGTTGTTCCATGTCATTTTCTTCGCTGATGATTGGAATGAATTCTGTGTTTTCGTTGTCGTCGGTTAAAAAATGTTCAATAGATATGTTCATATAAGAATTTGTTTTATTCAATAAAAAAAGTATATTTTTTAGAAACTTGCTGATACCGAGCTTGTTATTTTTATTCCGGTAGAAAAGAGCATTATTTCTAGTGTTTTAGATTCGGTGTAAATTATTTTTCCGGACAGCACAGGAAATGCTTCGTTTTCACAACAAAGCCAAGAACCTTTTTGAATTCCATTGTCCAAAATCCCTTTTTCTATGCTGAAAGCAGTATTTTCATTAGAAACTTCATACGTTTTGTTTGATATTAATTCGTTAGTGGCAGTTGGTACATTAAAGTTTAATTTAAGCGTGTCATTGCCATTTTTAAGTTGTAATTTTATTTGATTGTTTTGTTCATCTAATGTTTTTTCAACATCGGAGAAAACATAATTCTTTATTGTTAAGTTTTCTTCTGACTTATCAAAATATTGTATTTCACCACTGAAATTTCCAGTTAAAACCTCTCCTCTTTCTCCTGTAAGAGAGAATGTAATGTTGTAGGTTTCTTCTTCTTGCTTTATCTCAAGTTTTCCTTCTTTTATGGGAAGAATGCTGAGAGTGTTATCTTTGAGTTGACCTAAAAAACTTCCGTATTCATTGGATGATGTAGAAAAAGACCCAGGTAAGAAACTAAATGATTCTCCCGTGTCTGCCAATTTGTAGTTTCCAGTTTTGATTTTTTGTTCGTCAGTATCTAAATTAAGACTGAAATTCATAATAAAACCTTCTCCTGATAAATTTCCATTTTCGTCAGATTTGATTGTTGATTCAAACAACTGTAATGCAAAGTTTTTTGTGCCAAAATCATAAATGTCACCATAGTAGTGAGCCACGGATGACGAAAAAATGAAATTTGCTTTTCCTGCGTCAACAATAATTTCACAGTCGGCGTATGCATCTCCAGCAACTGCTCTAATTAAAACTTTCCCTGCAGATAGGGCAACAATCAATCCATTGTCATCTACAGACGCAATAGCGCCATCGCTTGAAGTCCATTTTACACTTGCAGATTGTGCTTGTTCCATCGGGTAGATCAAAACTTCCATTTGGAATGTATCACCAACCATCATTATATTATCTACTGGTTTATTAACAAAAACCAATGAGGTAATGCCTGGTTTTTTACAAGCAAACAACGAAATTGTCAGCAGAAACAAAAACAAAAAACGTTTCATAATTTTTGAATGATTCAACTGACAAAGGTAATAAGAAAAAGCGAGTTGTAAAGTTTCTTTTCTTCCTTATTTGCTATGAATAGGTTCTAAAATTCCATATCTAGTTCAAGCCCCTGATTCTCCATTTCGTTTTGTTGATTTGGCTTGTTTGGTTTTTTATTTAAAGAACCAAAATTGTATGAAAGGGTAAACCCAATGGTTCTTCCTCCCCAAAAACTATCGGAAATTTGATAAAAACCATTTCCAAATGTTTGGCGTTTGTGTGAATGAGAATCTAGAAGATCTCTAACAAAAACATTGAGACTCAATTTTCTATTGAGGAATGTTTGACGAAGACCTAGATCGATAGCATAATCATGATTTTCTTTCCCTTGTGCAATAACTCTTGGCGAACGATAACGAGCTGTAAGTTGTGCTGTTGTGGTTTTTGAAATCATCACATTTGCCATGATTCTTGCACTCCAAGTAAAAGTTTGTTGTTCGGGGATAAGCAGATTTTCTTTTGTATATGGATTTTGAAAAACTGCAGAATCTAGTTTGTCGTAATAAAGGTTGATTGATGTGGTTAGATCCAGCACTTTCCATAATTTATTTTTGCCAACAATTTCTAATCCAGCAGATTGCTGACGACTTATGTTGATAAAAGTGTTCTCCAAAACATTTCCGTTCTTATAGCTTACGTTTTGAATAACATCATCGGTAAAACGGTAATATGCCGATGCAGAAAGTGAATGGTTGTCCCACATTTTTAGGTAATTTAGTTCAACTGCACTCGAATATTGAGGTGTTAGTGATGGATTTCCGTACGAAATGTTGGTGGAGTCTGAATAGTTTTTAAATGGGTTGACTTGTCTTCCTCTTGGTCGGTTTACTCTTCGAGTGTAATTTAACTGCAAATCTTGGTTATTCTTAAAATTATAGGCAAGGTGAACAGTTGGATAGTATTGAAAATAACAATCTTTGTAACTTGATTTTTCATTTGCAGAAATACTTTCAAATTTGCGTTGAGTATATTCTCCTCTCAATCCAAGTTGCATCGAAAAGTTTCCCCACATATTACCGTAAGTAGCATAAAGAGCATGCACATAGTCGGTGTAATAAAAGTCGTTTTTGTAGGAATCAATAGATTTGTTTGTTAGATTATCGATAGCAGAATTGATTCCACTTTGTTGATTACTATTGCTTCTCCATCCTACTTCTAGTTTGCTTTTGGGTGTAAACTTGTATGTAAAGTCAATATTTCCTTCAAAGTAGAAACTTTTGTTTTTTGAATTTTCTGTTTCGTTACTAGAAATTAGAGTGTCTGTTTCTGAAAAAATGGTCTGTATATGAGAACTTTCGTTTTTTCTATTGTTGTTCCATATCGAAAAATCAGCCGTTAGAAAACTTCCTTCCTTTGCAAAATCGTGTCGATAGTTGATTTCTGCATTAATCATTGGTGCATTGTGATGAGAAGGATTGTTTCTTGAATAATTCCGATCTTGAATATAATTTCCATCTAAATATGAAAATGATTGATAATCAATAATGTTGCTAGATTTTCCTTGTCCGTACATTCCAAAAAAGGCAAATCCAATAGTATTTCTTTTATTGATGTGGTAATCCAAACCTGTGCGTAGGTATCCATTTACCATGTTGTTTTTAGAATTGTTGTCGGAGTAGAGTTTGGATATGGTATCAGTTTCATTTAGTAAAAAGCGATTAACATCGCTACCTCTAACCATGTTTCGGCAGTGTGCGCCAATGTTGGCATAAAAATCAATATGTTCGTTTCCATAATTAATACTTGCTCCTACATTTCCACCCGGAAGACCTTTGATTGGATACATTATGCCTGTATTTACGCTACCATAGTAGGTTTTTTGTTTTGTTTTTTTCATCACAATGTTGATGACACCTGCCGTTCCTTCTGGATTGTATTTGGCAGAAGGGTTTGTCATTAATTCTATGTTTTCGATAGTTTCTGCAGGTATTTGTTCCAAAATATCTCCTCGATTATCGGCTGTTAATCCAGATGGTTTACCGTTTATCCAAACTTCTACATTGGAGTTGTTACGAAGTGAAACATTTCCATCTCCATCAACTTCTAC